>CANQQH010000025.1 GCA_947625955.1 uncultured Clostridia bacterium
CCTGTCAACGTTCGGTCCGCCCGGGTATTCAAGCCCACACTCTCTTGCAACCTTGTCGAAGGCTTCGCCGATAGCGTCGTCGGTTGTTGAGCCGATGAGCGTTCGCGATGTGAAGGTTGACATCTTGCAAATCGCCGTGTGTCCGCCGCTCACAATGAGACACGCGAAAGGCGGCTTCAAGTCTTTGTGCTCAATGAAGTTTGCACAGATGTGTCCCTCAATATGATTGACCGCAACGAGTGGCTTTTTGTATTTATAGCTCAGCGCTTTGGCAAAGTTCACGCCAACAATGAGCGCGCCAAGAAGGCCGGCACCATAGGTCACGGCAATTGCGTCAATATCTTCCATTGTAACACCTGCTCTTTTGAGCGCTTCTCGGCACACGCCGTCAATATTTATAACATGGTTGCGCGAGGCAATCTCGGGAACAACGCCACCATAGAGCTTGTGGATGTCTATCTGGCTTGAAACAACATTCGACAGCACTTCTCTGCCGTTTTTCACAATTGCAACGCTAGTTTCGTCGCAAGAGCTTTCGATTCCAAGAATAAGAATATCTTTCATTTATTTTCTCTCCAAGTTGGCAATAATAAAGTCTTGAATCCTGCCGGCGAGGAAGTTTTCGGTGTCGCTGGTTTCGGCGCCTGTTCTCAAATCCTTGACCATTTTATATGGATAGAGCACATAGCTTCGAATCTGGCTGCCCCACTCGTTTTTCATCTGCTGACCAAGACGCTTTGCCCTTTCCTCTTCCTCTTGTTTTTCTTTGAGTTCGCTCAACTTCGCATAGAGCATTTGGAACGCCATTTCCTTGTTTTGAAGTTGGCTTCGCTCGTTTTGGCAAGTAACAACAATTCCTGTTGGGATGTGGGTGAGCCTTATGGCGGACTCAACTTTGTTGACATTCTGCCCACCAGCCCCGCCGCTGCGGTAGGTGTCAACCTTCACATCCGCAAGGTTGATTTCAAGTTTTTCTTTCTCAACAATAGGGCTCACTTCAACGCTGGCAAAGGATGTGTGCCTGCGCTTGTTGGCGTCGAACGGAGAAATCCTAACAAGACGATGCACGCCCCTTTCGTTTTTCAAATTGCCATAGGCGTTCTCGCCCGAAAATATATACGACGCGCTCTTGAACCCCGCACCGTCTCCACGATTTTTGAAGGTCGGAGTCACCGAAAAGTGCATGATATCGGCATAGCCAAGATACATTCTTTCAAGCATCTGCGCCCAATCTTGCGCCTCTTCGCCGCCTGCGCCCGAGTGGATTTCAACAAGGCAGTCGCAAGCATCATTTTCCCCACTATATAGACTATCAATATATAGTGCATCAACAAGTTTCTGCGTGTTTTTAAGTTCGAGGTCGAAGGCTTCCTCGTCGGCTTGCGGAACCTCACCGCCATAGAGTTCCAACAGCTCTTTCATGTTGCTAAGATTTCCATGCGCACTTTCAAAGCTTGAAACAATCCTTTCGTTGCTTGCAAGTTCGCGGCTAAGAATGCTGGACCTTTCAAAGTCGTTATACACCTCAGGCCTAGCGAGTTCAGTTTTGAGTTCTTCACATTTTGCCTTGCGTTTGTCGATGTCAAAGGCAGTGGCTAACACTTGTCAGCTTGGCAAAAAGGTTTTCGAAAATTTCTTTGTAGTCTTTCATACACACCTCAATATTATTTCTTATTTTACTATTTTAACACAAAATTGAAAATTGGCAAATAAAAAGCAAAAAAATAGTTGCAACGCTTTTTGCGTTGCAACTAGATAAAGCTTTCTACTTTTCAGGATTGTTTTTCTCTTTTGCTTCTTCAAGGGCGAGTTTGTTTTGAACATTCATGATAAGTGAAAGACTAGCCTTAACAACTCCAAGCCCAACACTTTTAACATACGCGTTCAACTTCTCTTCGGTGTCGTAGCCAGCGCCTTGCAAAATTTCAAGTTCTCTTTCGGTGAATATAACATCTTTTTCAGGGTCGTTTTCAACAGCCTCTTCAATCTTTTTGCCTTCTTCATCGGTGAACCCAGTGAAAGGAATCAATTCATGTTCTTGGAACACTCCAATGCGGTCGCCGTTGGTGAATTGTTCAGGAATGGTAGCTTCCACTTTCTCTTCCTTTTGAGCAGGACGCATCTTTCTTTCCTCTTGCTTTGCATATTCTTTGAGCGCGCCCATGTAGTATCTAAGGTTGTTAAGTTTTTCAACACAATCTTCAACAACTTTCAAGTCTTCATCCTTAACACTTGCGCCCTTCTTCTCGGCACTTTTGATTCTTCTGTTTGCATTGCCCCTTGTTTTTCTCACTTCTGCAACATCTTCATTGTGGTTTTCTTGGAAAGTTTCTCTTGCAGCTTGAGCGGCTTTTTCACCCTTGCTGAGTTTTGAAACGATAGACTCTTTGTCTTGCTCCAAAATAACACCAAGCATGCTCTTGTCAATCTTCTCGTCGAACTCTTCAATGAAGTCGTCTCTTTCGAGTTCGTCGAATGAAACCTCGTCGAGATTAAGAGCGTCATGGAGCATGGTTGCATATTGATAAAGCGAATAAATATATGTGTCCATGAAATCCTTTTCGCCACTCAATCTGTCGATTTGCTCAGCGCAGTATGCTCTCACCTTGTCTGCTCCAATTTTAATTTTTGCAGCAGCATCAACTTCCTCAGCATACTTTGCGCGATCTGCGAGGAGTTCAATGCTCTTTTGAAGTTGGTTATAGACTGGAAGATACTTCACAGCAAAAACATAGTTTGCTGCCTCGTCTCCATTCTCACCATACTTCTTCATTCGAGAGATGATGAAACTCTTGTCTTCTTCCAAAACATTGTTTGGATCGTTCTTGAAAAACACCTCACTATTGAATTTCTTTGTCATTCCTTTAACATTCTTTGCCATTTTGTGTCCTCCCCTTACATTTCACGTTCTTCTTCGTGTTTTGCTGGCTTCTTGCTATCTTTATCATTTTCAGGTTCCGCTTTATTTTCGTTTGCTTTATTTTCGTTTACCTTGTCAATCTTAGCTTTCACGTCATCAGCTGCTGTTTGCAATGATGCCCCAAAATCTCTGCCGCAAACTTTTGTGATGATCTTTTTGAAATCTTCAATACCTCTTGGGCGAGAAGCTTCATTGATATCCTTATCTTTACGGATGTCATTGAAATAGTCAACAATGATATTTTGAGGGATTTTTTCCCTGTCTTCTGGTTCAAGCTGTGGCACTATTTGAGCTGCAATATCAACGATTGTTTTAATAGGGTCTTCAGCTTGACTATATTCATCTTTGCCAATTATGTAGTGGCTAGCAATTTCAGCGGCGAGCCAGATTTCAGCTAGACTATATTTTGATCTGGTTCTATTGTCTTTCGTGAACTGTTCAACCGTTTTGCCAAGTTTTGCCCTGCGAACAGAACCTTTAATAAAGGATTTTGGTCCAGCTGCGATATCTTTTGCAAGATCGGCAACTGAAACGGCAGCATTTCTCACTCCGCTTGCAACTGCCTTTGCAGCAGTCTTTGTTCCGCTTGCAACTGCCTTTGCAGCAGTCTTTGTTCCACTTGCAACTTTACTGGCGGCTCCTTTAACAGCCTTTTTAGCGCCCTCAATCTTTTGCTCGCGTTTTTCTCTCTTGCCTTGTTTTTCAGCGATTTCGTCCATCAATTCTTTAACTGCGGCATCGCCAAGACCGAACTTCGCAACATTGTTGGCAACCTCGGCTTGAACATCAAGGTCAGGATTGTTTTTCAATTCTTTCATGATTGCCCTAACAATTCTGCTCTTTATTGCAGCAACTTCCTTGTTTGCCCTCTTGATGATTTTCTTTACGTCTTTTTCGTCGAACTCTTCTTCTGGTTCATTCGCGATTTCTTGATACTCTATGGTTTCAGGTTCGTCCTTTTTCTCAGGTTCGCGAACAGGTCGAGTTTTTGCTGGGTCGATTTTAACATTTGGAGTAGCACCATTTGAGGTTGAGTATGTGGCCGAAGGTTCTTCTTTCTTTGGTTTTGCCTGTTTTCTTGGAGCATTAGGAACAACCCCATATGTTGTTGAATAGGTGAACTCAGGTCCCTCAGCAACTGAAACGCTAGCGTTTTCCATAGCCTGCTCTTGTTTTTCAGCGGCTGCCTTCTCTTCAAGTTCAGCAAGTTCTCTGCGCTTATTTGCGATGTCTCTTTCGATTTCCTCAGCGCGCTTCATTGCGTATTGAACTTCGCTGTTTGGTTCCGGTCTGCTGCTGCCAACAATTTCACCAAGCTGCCTCTCATATTCATCAATTTGATTTTGAATCATCTGTGAGGCAATCAAGGATGGGCCATCGCCTTCATACAAACTCTCGTCGTTTTCCAATGCAAGCCTTTCTTTCGCATTCTTGATGTTTTCTTCAAGTTCTTGCACACGAGCAGATTTTGATTGAAGTTCTTTAAGCTCTTTTTGATCAGCTTCAAGCAATGAGGATTTTGCTCTTGTTTCGATTTCAGAAGGGCCATCATTCTCATATATCTCGTCACTATTGGCAAGTTTGAGGAAATCTTCTGTTTCTTTGATTTCCTTTTGAAGCTCTTCAATGCGGCGTTGAATTGTTTCACCTGCGCTGAGTTTTTCAGTGCCATACCCTGCGTTTTCAACAACTTGTTTGAACGCGCCAAGGTCTTTTTCTGCATCTGCGATGTTCTTTTTCAAAGCTTCAATTTGAGAATTTGCAACATTGCTCTTAGACTCTTTCTTCTCAGCCTCAGCTTCACTTGGCTTTGTTTCAGCTGCTGCGTTTTCAGCCTCGGCGTTTGCATCTTGTTTAGCTTCGGCCTCAAGCCTCTTTATTGTTCTATCGGCTGTTTTATAGGCTTGCGAGTCTCTGTCTCTTTCAATATAGCCAAAGTCTCTTGCGAGTTTGAGACCCTTCACCCTTGCCTCGCGACGCATTGCAGCCTTCTCGCTTTCAGGAAGGTCTCTGCCATAGGCTTCAACATACCTGTCGGCATAGGTATCGGCGAACTCAACAAGATGCTCTTTCTTGCCGGCAGTTTTGAGATTGCCGTTCTTATTGAACATCTCGCTGTTCTTGGTTGCCTCATGGGTTTCGTTGAACACTTTGATATCTTTAACGGAGCCATCGAGTTGTTCTTTGGTTGTTTGAGGGGTAACAGGAACGTTTCTTCCCATAATATTGTAGTTAACTTTGCGTTTTGAGCCTTCGCTCTCCATTCTTCTTGCATACTCGATAACATCGCGGTTTGCATCGGCATAGCCGTTTTCGCTTTCAACAGCTTGAACATTGACAGTCTTCGCCGCCCTGTTTCTGTCGGTCACTCTAATGTGGCTGCCATTCTCAGCTGATTCGTTGATTGGCTCAGTTTTTGCAGGCTTATTAGGTTCACTCCTCTTTGGTTGTTCTGGCTCAAAGTTTTGAACTGGGATTGTTGAAGTGGTATATGTTCCAGGCTCCGAAGCATTGCTATAAGTTGCTGTTATATCATTCGAAGCACTTTCAGAAACCTTTGTTTGTTTTGGTTTTTCAGGTTCAGCTTTTGTTTGCTTCTTAGGTTCGCTCTTCTTTGGCCTTTCTGGTGCATTAAAGTTTTGAACTGGGATTGTTGAAGTGGTGTAGGTTCCAGGCTCTGAAGAATTGTTATAAGTTGCTGTGACATCGTTCGTTGTGCTCTCAAATGTTGGGCTCGACCAATCACGACTCAAAGTTCTTTCGTCAAGTTCAGGTTCATCGGTGTGCGAAGCGTTGCCCATGTTAAGACCTTCTTCAGGTCTCATTTCTCGAATTGGAGGTCGAGTATCCCTTCTGCCAACTTCATTGTTTGGATTAGGGTAATTTTGAACTTGCTCTTCCATGTCGGCAGTTGCAGTTTGATTTTGCAAATCTGGAATGTTGAGTCCTCTATCATTTGTACTTACATTCACGCCCTGACGAGCTCTGCCGAAGCCTTGCGAAAGGTCTCTTCCAGGATAAGCGGATGCGCTTTCATAAACGTTGTCGGCATTGAGTTGATATTCAATTCCAAGCCCTTTTGCTCTTTCGCTCTTATATTGACGCTTTGCTTCTCTATATGCTTTTGCATCTGCCACTCTGTTTTTGAACGCGCCTTTGAATTTTTCATATGCGGCCTTAATAAGCCTTGCGCAGCCTTTAATGATAGGCCATCCAAAGCCAAGACCGAGAGCAACAGCACCAATTGCAAGCCCAGTTGAAAGACCAAAGGTCATTGTGAGAGCTGAGCTAATCGCAACATAGAGTCCATAGCCAAAACCAGCTGTGAGACCGCCAGCGAGACCAACGGCTCCCAAAACCCCAAGAGAAGTGAGTGCAAGTTTTCCGGTTGCTCCCCTTCTTTTTTTCTTTGCTTCTTTCATGGTCTGTTTCTTTTGCGCTAATTGTTCGTGACTTTCATTCCTGTCGCCCATTTTCCTGTCGATATATTCAGCGCGCATTTGGTCAACCCTGTCGGTGTCAGGAGCAACGCCGTTCGTCGAAGTTCTCATAGCCCAGTCAGCGATTTGCTTGAATTGGTGTTTCTTTATTCCAGCGAGTCCAAGTTCGTCGCGGCAATTCCAAATAGCATTTTGGATGCTAGAAACAGTTGCGTTTTTGAAATTATAGCTGCCCTCTTGGAACAGTTCACGGTTTTTGCTGCGGAGAATCTCGCGGACACCAACATCACGCGCCGAGAAAATCCTGTTGATAATTTGAGAATACCTATAAAGCCATGTGTATCTCTCGATACCCATATTAGCGTCAAAAGCTACGTTTATACTTGTGCTAGGATTTGCTGGTGGATTTGGATTTGTTGCTGCGCCAGCGTTTTCTTCATTTGGCATTTTTCGATTCCTCCTGTTGGTTTATCTAAGCACACTTTCTTTTGTGCTCATATTATACCATGTATTTTTGCGTTTTTCAATACTTTCCTAAAAATTTTTAATAGCAAAAAACTGGCGTTTTCATATCTTCAAAAACGCCAGAATTTATCAGCTTCTTGAATATATTTGCTCCATTTTTTGAATGAGTTTCTGCTTGTCAACATTATTAACAAGAACAATGTGCGAAAGCGGATTGAGTTTGAACTTTGTTTGCGCGCGCCTCTTGCCGTTTGTGGTGTCGATTTTCATGTCAACGTTCGAGCGGAAGAAGATGTCGGTTTTGAGAAGCGAGAGAAGAGCGCAGCTGTCGTGAAGCGCGTATTGGCCAGGCTTCAAAATCTTGTCTTTATACCCCTCGCAAAGGTCATAGATGAAAGGTCCAACCTTGCCGCAAGCTTTGAATCTTTCTCTCTGCTCGTCGTCGAAATAGGCAAGCGTGCCAATCTCCTTTGTTGTGAGCAGAATTGGAACCCCACTCTTGATGATATAGTCAACGGCGTCTGGGTCGCAATAGGCGTTGAAACTTGCATATGGCGTGATGCTTCCCTTTCCGTCCATCGAACCAACTTCCATCACGATTCGCTTTATCTTTGGCGCAACTTCCGGATAGGTCATGAGCAGCGTTGCAACATTGGTTACTGGCCCCACCGACACAATCGTGATCTCGCCCGGCTCGTTGTTTATGTAGTCACGCATCGCCTCAATCGCGCCATAGCCTTCATAGTTCGCCGGCTTTTTCTTCACATTCCTTGCAACAATCTTTGTTCCAAGCCCTGTTCTGCCGTGAACATCCTGCGCATTTTGCGGTGGTGTGTTGAGCGCTTTGGACGCACCCTTATAAACCGGGTAGTCAACTTTTGCGAATTTCTCAACCAAAAAACAAGTGTTTTTTGTTGCTCTTTCAACATCAACATTCCCAAAGACCGAACTTATCATCTTTATTTCGAACTGTGGTTCATTGAAAGCCAAAAGCAGTGCCATCGCGTCGTCAACGCCAACATCCATATCAAGAATAATTTTTTCCATAACCGACCCTTTTCCCTTTTATTTTAACAATATTATTTAGATGATTATATCAAATAAAATGTTAAACACACAAGAAAAAACGCGAGGTTATACAATTTTATTTCATTATTTTTTCTCTCGCTCACTTCTGCGCGACGCGAATTTTTTCGCCTTCAAAAGCACATCCAGGTTCTTGTCGATATCTTTTATTTTGCCATTATATAGCCTTTCATATGCAATCGAAAGCGCCTCTTCTTTGCTTATTCTTCTCATCAAAAATATTCTTTCTCAAAACTCAAAAATTAATACTTCCCTTCAAAATTTCGCTTCTTTTTTTTTAATTTGCCTGTTTTCAAGTAAATTTACACAATTTTTCCATTTTCCCCACTCAATTTTGCAGAAAAATTATTGTTTTTCTAGCCGTTTTCACCGCAAAACAAATAAAAACGCGCAAAACGAATAAAAACAAAAGCAAAATTTGCATAAAATTTCAAAAAATAGTCATAAATATTATTTCAAAATAAATTTTAACAAAGCAAAAAACGAGGGTTCATCCCCTCGCTTTTGCTTTGATTTTTGCTTTCTTTGGTATTATGAAAACTTTCTTTTCGTCAGCATCAACACTTTGCTTTTTCTCCTCATTATCAACTTCGCACACTTTATTTTCAATGTTGTCTGCCACATCTTCCCACGAAACCTCTGGCGCAAATAGTTTTGAAACATATTCAACCGAGGCGTTGAGAAAATATTCATTGTTGGTTGTTTCAATATTCTTTTTTAGTGCGTTCCAAGTTGTTGCATTGCCGTGGTAATAAACCTTATTCAAACTCGCACACGAATTGAAAGCATATTGATATATATTTTTGAGCCCTGAGCCTATTCTAATAGATTGCAAATTCGAACAACCAGCAAACGCATAGCTAGATATGGTTGTGCACTTGTCTGGAATTGTTATTGTTGGTAGTAATGTGCACCCCGAAAATGCCGAACTACCAATGCTAGTCACTCCCGTTCCCATGTTCACAGTTTGTAAATTAGAACATTTGTAAAATGAATAATCGCCAATAGCTATACTTGTACAATTTATCGTCACTTCTTTTAGCGCAGGCAATTCCTCGCAAATTTCACTTGGCATTGAAGTCAAATTTCTTCCGAATGTTATCGATTGCAGACTAGTGCAATTTCCAAATAGTCCAGAACCAATAGTTGTAACACTATCGGGAATTGTGACTTCTATTAAACTTTCATCATTATAAAAAACTGATGAACCCAGTGTCTGCAGCCCTGAACCAAATTTTATCGTCCTCAATGCTTTACAAGCACAAATTCCACTAGAACCAATACTTATAACGCTGTCAGGAATTTCAATTTCAGTTATATTTATACAATAAAAAAAACCATCTTCACCTATACTTTTCACATTTTTACCAATTTTAATAGCCTTGCTATTTATTCCATAGCACGCATATCTTCCAATTGACAAAATGGTGTCGGGAATAACAAATAGTGAATCGTCTATAAACTCAAAGCAAGCAAAAGAATGCCCGCCAAGGCTTGTGACACTTCCATCATCGGGAATATAGCCTTCCTTGTTTCCAATTATAAGCGTTTTTGTATTTTTATTGACCAAAACATTTCTTTCAATTCCACTATTGTCTCTGCTTGTGAAAACTTTGTTGTTCTTATCAACCACTGTTTTGTCTGGATAACAAAATGCAAAACTCTGTGCAACAACGGTTGTTAGATTTGGTCCAATATACAAATTTTCTATACCCCCACAAGCATCAAAACCCATATCTGCCACTGAAACAATATTTGTAAGTTTCAAATCACCTTTTATTCCTTTGCAACTAAAAAACGCACCATATTCAACAACTTCAAGACTTTCAGGAATAATAACTTTTGTCGATTTTGAACATGCCCAAAACGCACTATCGCATGCTTTCGTTATGGTTTCAGGAATATAAATATTAAGAGAATCGGCAAATTTGAAACCGTTTCTTGCAACCGTTCTAACTGGCACGCCGGCATGATAGTTTGGAATGACGATGTCGCCTGTGTATGGGTCAGGGTCGGTCATCTTCACTTCATAAACATCGTTATTGAGAGTATAAACAAGTTTGCTGGCAGGCTCAGCAGCCTTTTCGAAGTATTCAAGCGTCACATCGCCTTCAACGATATAGTTAAATTCTGTTCCCGGCTGCCTGCTCGCGCCAGCAACTTTAACGCTGATATAATAGTCGTTTTTAATTGTGTAGGTGATTTCGAGTACATCGCCCTCGTTGATGTCCGCGCCGCTTTGGAGGGAGACTCCATTTTTCTTGACGGCAACCTTGCTTGGTATTGTTCCCAAAGAATACATATGATTTTTATCGGCAATATCGTCTTTGTTGATGTTAGGGCTTGTGCAAGAAAAGTTCGCGCCCTTTTCAACATAGATTGCAGGGCCATAGTCTGCTGTGCAGCCAGTTATAGTGCCGCCAGTTATAGTACAGGTCGCTCCCGCCTCAACATATATTCCGCCGCCATAGGTCGCCGAACAACCGCTTATCGTTCCGCCATCCATGATTAAAGTTGCCCCATTTGAAACATAGATTGCACCGCCGCGCTCCCTTGATTTGCCGCTTATTTCCCCACCACTCAAAGTGTAGGTCGAGCCAGCCTCAACAATAACAGCACCGCCCTTCTGGCTTGTTGGATCGCCCGTGGTTGGGTAGCCAACAGCTTTTGCAAAATCCACAGAATATAGAGCCACACTCATTGCAAAAATGCTGAGCATAAGCACAAAAAATGTTGCAAATTTTCTCATGACATCCCCCAACAAAAATTGTTGTTAAGAAAAACAGCGCGCACACGATTCTTTCTCGCCCGCTTTTTCTTACACTAAACAATATACCCCCCCCCCCC
>CANQQH010000026.1 GCA_947625955.1 uncultured Clostridia bacterium
GCGTTTCTGCAACCGCCTGCAAGTTCATTGCAACAGCAAATGTTGATGGCAACACTTCTTCGGGCGTATATCTCCCAGCAGCTGGAACCTACTCTTTCGAAGCTTGCGAAATTTCTGGCGACACAGGCGTGTTTGCAAAGAACGGCGAAATCACCCTTTCAAACTGCACAATCACCGGTGAGAAAGAACCTTCTGCCGACCAATCTCCATCAACCAGCGGCTTCAACGCAACCGGCAGCGCAGTTGTTATTGAAAACAGCACTGCCTATGGCGCGGCAAACATCGAAATCAGTGGCGGAAAACTCACAAGCAAGAAAGGTTTTGCGGTTGAAGAGTATAAAGTTGGTGAGCCAACAGCTCATTCTTCAATCACTCTCAACGAGGTTGAAATCTCTTGCGACACCTCAAAGAGCGCGCTCTTCTCCGTGAGCGACACCGCCCTTCTTGCAGGCAAAGAAACCTGCACAGCAGTTGCGTCAACAGCAAAGCAAATCAACGAGCTTATCAAAGCCGACAACATCAAAAACATCAAAGTGCTTGACGACATCGAGGCAACAGGCGAAACAACCAAGATTGAATTTTTGAGTTCTACCTCTGCACTTCAAGAAAAGGTGCTTGACCTCAACACCCACACAATCAAGCTTCCAGTGAGAATTGCAAACTCTCTTGAAAATGAGCTCAAAGTATCTCTCAAAAACGGAAACATCCTCGTTGAAACCCCATACGAGGCCGCAACAATCTATGGTATCTTGCTCTATGGCAACAAAATAAGCCTCACGCTCAGCGGCGTTAATGTTACAGCAACAACAACCGCGCTCATCACCAACGGGCTCTTTGATGAGAACAACATCATTGCAACAAACTGCAAGTTCCTCGCCACCGGGGCAAACAATGTTGAGGCAGGAGCATATCTTCCAGCTGGCGGCGAAAGCACCTTCACAGGCTGCTCATTCACTGGCGCAACGGGTCTCTTCCTCAAAGCCGGAACGCTCACTCTTAGCGACTGCACAATCATTGGTAATGGCTCAAAACAAGACCCAAGCCCATCAACAACAGGCTTCAACCCAACCGGCAGCGCAATTGTTATTGAAACCAACAACTCATATCATCTCCCAGTTTCGCTCACAATAACCGGCGGAACAATCGCGTCAATCCACAACTTCACCTTCGAAGAATATTGCGCAGAGGGCGTTGCTGACGAAGTGAAAGCAACCGTTCTCATCACCAGCGCAACCTACTACACCGGCGCCAGAGACATTGACGGCATAACAAGAAAATACATTTCTTGCGACAGAGACAAGATTGACTTCATCGACTCAAACTGCACTCAAATGCAAATTGACTACGCTGAGAATAACTAAAAAACCAAAAGGAAAGCGATTCGTCGCTTTCTTTTTTTGCCTTTTTATCACGAAAAATCTTTGCGGCGAATACTATACTTGCGAGGAGGATTTGCCTGTGAGATTTGGTATTTGCGGCTATGGAAACATTGGAAAGGCCGTTGAAGAAATCATCGTGAAAGAAAAAAGAGGCGAGCTTGTTATCTTCTCGCGTCGAAAGGGCCTGAAAAGCCCCTTTGAAACACCCATATATTCAACTGAACAAATGAGTTCTTTTCGTGAAAAAATCGATGTTATGATAATGTGTGGCGGCTCGAAGTCCGACCTCATGACCCAAAGTCCGCTCGCGCTTGAAAACTTCAATATCATCGACACCTTCGACACCCACGCCCTCACCCACGCTCACGCCGAGAACCTGAGAAAAGTGGCTAAGAAGTGCGGCAAGGTTGCAATCTATTCTTGCGGCTGGGACCCGGGGATTTTCAGCATTTTTCGAACGCTTTCAAAAAGTATCTTCTCTTCCTCACCCGAGACTTTTTGGGGCAAAGGTGTGAGCCAGGGGCACAGCGAGGCGTTGAGGAGTATTGATGGCGTGAAAGACGCAATCTCCTTCACCATTCCAAAGCGCGAAATGATGAAAGAGGCGCGCAAACGCACAGGGCAAAAACTTGACGAAAACCAAAAGCACAAGCGGCTTTGCTATGTTTGTTTGCAAAGCGGCGCAAGCGAGGAAAAAGTGAAAGAGGAAATTCTCAATATGCCAAACTATTTCAATGGGCAAGAGGTGGCGGTGCATTTTTGCGAAGCTGAGATAGTGAAACTTCTCAAACAAAAAATGTCGCATCGCGGAATTGTTCTTGCCGGCGACGGCCAAAGCATGCTCGATCTCAAAGTTCGAATGCGCTCTAACCCGCACTTCACCGCCCAAATTTTGCTTGCCTATGCCGGCGCTGCAAAAAGCCTTCCTGCCGGCGCCTACTCCCCGCTCGACATCCCGATTTCACTTCTTGGCGAGCCGCTGCTATAACTTCAAATATAACGCTTTTCAAAGAGCCAAAGCTTCTTGGCTCTTTTTTCCATGATTGTTGCTTTTTCAACGCGTTTTTGCATGAGTTATAACAAGAAATTGTTGAAATATCGTTGATATTTATTTTAGATTTGGTATAATTTATGTAGAAACAAAATTTCAAAGTGAGGAAAAAATGGCAGAGAACAATCAAAACGAAGTTAAAATCTTCAACTGGGCAAAAGAATCGCAAAATGACGCAAACCTAAAACAAATCTATCACGATGTGTGGGTTCATCTTGTTGGTTCAGAAGCCGGTTTCAATGAATTTTATAACGAATGTTTGAGCGGCCGTATTGGGGAAAAGCAAGAGCCAGTCTCGGGAACCTCTTTCCAAGAAAGACTTTTGCAAGAGATGAAGGAACACAATCCAGAAGCGTATGAGGCGGCGGGAAGCGAAAAACAATTCATCAAAAACAAATGCGCCGAGGCTTTGAAAAAAGTGCATGAGGCGCAAGCCGAGGCAGAAGCCAAAGCAAAAGCCAACAATGAACCAGCCAAAAAAGAAGTCAGCAACATTGAAACAGGCATTGAAAGCTATTTGGGTCAAGCCGCAACCAACGGCTACCTCTCCTATGACACTGGCGTTGCAGCCGGCAAGGAAATGGGCGACGGCAAAAACGCCAACGTTGAATGTGGCGGCGGAAAGACCTCAATTTGTATCACCGCAACAAACCATGCAGTCAAGAATAACTGCCAGGTGTTTCTAACAAGCTCAACTGAAAACCTTTCAACTCAGTCGTTCAACGAATCAATAGCTAGTTTTGAGGCTATGGAAATAACAAGTGTTGTTCTAATAAGAAGAGATGCCATTCTCTATCCTGGCAAAGAACCAATAACCAAAGAAAAGTGCACTCCTGAACAATGGAAAGAAGCTCTGCGCGTTGCATATTCGCAAAAGGTCGTTATGGCAGATAACGGCACTATTTTGCAGCACAAAATGGCTGGCATGATCCCTGAAAAAGACGCCGATTTCAGCGAGAGAAGATTGATCGCCGACGAAGGCGACTATGTTAAACTCGACCAATACCACGCAGCCGAAATGCTCGGCGACGAGTATGACCAAGAAACCGCAATTGCAAGATTGCAGTCACGCAAGGTTGCCTATGAACTCATTCAAGAGCTCAAAAGCCACCACTCCGATGCCTCAGCGCTCTATCAAGCAAACGACGAGAACGGTTATGTTGACTACACCAAGGCAGGCCGTGAGTTTATTGCATCAAGAATCCGTGAACTCGCTGCAAAAGACCCAACTCTCAATGCACAACAACTCTCAGAGTTTGCCTATGACGCTTTGAAAGTTGAAATTCTATATCAAAAGGACAGAGACTATCAAATCGTTGTGGACGAAAACCACGCAACTATCGTTTCTCCTGAAAGAGCCTCGGGCGCCAGCATCGACTTGCCTCAGGGAGTCCAACAAGCTTTGTATGTTAAACTTAGAAAAGACTACGGCAAAAGGTTGGTTAGGCCGCAAGAAAGGCAAGTTTTGAAATCAATGACTATCACCACCGCCTATAAAGAACTTTTCGGGGATCACCAACAACTCCTCTCGGGAACGCTTGATAGTCCTTCTAAGCAAACCCAAGACGAACTCGAAAAAATGGGTGTTACTAAAAACACAACCTATTATTGCGACACTCTCCATGGTTGCAAACTTCAAGAACAACCAACCAGACTTTATAGAACCAACGATGAGATGTTCAAAGGTGCTATTGATGAAGCCGTTGCAACAGCAAAACCTGATGGGCAAGAACATAGACCTGTTTTGATTAACACCGTTAATGCGGAAGATGTTTATAAAATAAGAAATCAGCTTCGAACTGAGCATCCAGATATCAGGGTTGTGACCTATACCCTCGCCGAATCCGAGAGCTTCAAGCAAGCCCAAAGAGAAATCGAAAAAGAAACCAATGAAGAGAGAAAAGCCGCCCTCTCCGCCGCCTTTGAGAAGAAGTTTGATGTTAAACCTGGCGTATTCAAAAGCTATGATGAGTTTATCAAAAAGACGGCCGGGCAACCTGGAACAGTCATTGTTGGTAATGGTATTGTTGGAAGAGGAACAAACATCAAACTGCTTGGCGACGCAAATGAAAACGGCGGACTTCATGTTATCATCGCTGGCGCTGGCGCGTGCAGTTCAAGAGACGACGAGCAAATCAAACACCGCGCGAGCAGAGGTCAAGACAATGGTTCAAGCCGAAGCACACTGTCGCTTGAAAACCTCTCCCCTGAAATGTTGGCAAGATTGGAAAAAGGTGAGTTTACTGGAAATGAGCCTTTTGACCTTCAAACTGGCGACCTGTCAAAAGTTGATGCAGAAACGCTTTTGGCTGCGCACTATGAAGAAGTTGACGCTCGCCAAACCATTGTGAGAGGCAACGAAAACGCAATTGACCAAATGCGACAAGATGCCATGAAAAGCATTGAAGAACGAATCAAAACTCAATTGCAAGGTAAACCAGAAGCCGAAATCAGTCAAAGAATTGTGACGGCTCAGGCACTGCTCAATTATAGGGTTGACACCATCAAAAACCGCGCGAGTGGAAACATCCTTGGTTCTCAACACGCTGAATATGCCGCCGAAGTTAGAGCATTTGAAATGCTTTATACTCAACAATATATTTCGGAAGACCCTTCAAAGTTTGATGAAAAAGCTGCAATGAGAGATATTGAAAGCATCTTACCTAGTGTTATGGGTGCTGAACAGGATGGTAACTCTCAAACCTACACAGAAGAACAACTTCGATCGCTAGAAAACTTGGGTTTGGCTGACACATATTTTGAATTTTCTCAGTCTCAAATTGAAGCAATTGTCACCCACTTCCAAGGCAAGTCTGTTGGAAGAGAAACGCTTCAACAAATGGTTGTGGATTCAGGCCTAACGCAGGACGCAACAAGAAAAATCATGCAGCAACTAAGCGGTCAACCTGTGCAGGAGCAAACAGCAAGAAAACAACATCAAGATCAAATTGTGAGAGAATAGGAGTGTTTATGGAAAAGATATCAAAACAAGTTCAAATGGCGTGCTCTGAATGTCGCATCATCTGTGGGTGCCTAGGCGAAGATTTGAAAAAGCGGGTTCCAAGTGAATTTTTTGACTTTTTGAATAAAAATTCATTGCCAGGCTATGTTCCAAATTTTGACCTGTCTCAGCCGATTGAAAAGCAAAAACTATTGCCCGAAACTTCTGCTCTGATCTCAGCGATGTATTTGAAATATCTTTGCGACAATGATGAAGAAAGATTGAAATTTGCAGGTTTATTAAAATAGAAGGAGGAAAAAACCATGTCAGATTATGTTTATAATTATTACTTGAAAGACTTAAAAGTGTCTGATAAAAATACTATCACAACCACATTGAGAGACCTGTCTTCAAGAAGAAAAACAATTGTAGAGGACCATGTTAATAACTATAAAAATGTAATAGCCCTTAAAATGGTAAACGATATGAACGACGTAAAAAGGGAATTAGAGGAAGTCAAAAACAAATTCCAATTCTTCAACGATGAACTAGACAAATATCTCGTCAACAAAGAAATGAGATTTGATGTTAACTGTTTGCCAGATGCAGTCGCTTTTCATAGAACGCTATTCAAGTTTGTTCCAGATGAAGAACTTGAAGAGATTGTTAGAAAACATCATGAAAAGTTTGTTGCCAAGGAAAAAGCAAAGGCAGCCGCAGAAGAAGAAAGCCAAAGAGACTGAATTTCTTCAAAACAAACTAAGGGCTGACCCTTAGCACAATTGCTATAAAAAAGCGCTAGCTTTTTGCTAGCGCCTTTTTTATTTTATGAGTTTTCGCACCCACCTGTCTTTTGCTTCGGTATATGGTCGATACCTGAGATTGATGTCGATCTTGGTGCTTTTGTTCACAATGCTCTTATAGTGTGAGAAAGTTTCAAAGCCCCGCTTTCCGTGGTATGCCCCCATCCCGCTTTCGCCAACCCCGCCAAATGGCAATGTTGTTGAGGCGATTTGCATAATCGTGTCGTTGATGCAGCCGCCACCAAACTTCACTTTTTCGGTGAAGAACTTTTGCGTTTGCCTATTTTCTGCAAAAACATAGAGCGCAAGCGGCGTATCGTTCCTTTTGATGATTTCAAGCGCTTCCTCGTTTTTTTCAAACGAGATAACAGGCAGAATCGGCGCAAAGATTTCCTCTTTCATGATGTCGCTTTCCAGGCTTGGGTCAAGCACGATTGTTGGCTCAATCTTTTGCTTCTCGTCGCTGGTCTTGCCGCCGAAGATGATGTTTTGCTTTTCGAGCAAACTCTTCGCGCGGAGAAATTGTTTTTCATTCACCATCTTGCCATAGGTCTCGTCGTCAAGAGCGTTCTCGCTATATTGCTTTTTGACCTCAGCAATGAGCGTTGCAACAAACTTGTCTTTTATGCTATTCTTCACCAAAACATAGTCAGGTGCAACGCAGGTTTGCCCGACGTTTAGGAACTTGCCAAACACAATGCGTTTTGCCGCAAGTTCAAGTGTTGCAGTTTCGTCAATAATGCAAGGACTTTTGCCGCCAAGTTCGAGCGTGACGGGCGTCATATACTTCTCTGCGCTCTTCAAAACCTCATGCCCAACCGCCTTGCTGCCCGTGAAGAAGATGTGGTCAAACTTCAAGGTCAAGAGGTCTTTGTTCACATCTCGCCCGCCGGTGAGCGTTGCAATATAGTTCTGCGCGAAGTTTTCACCAAGCATATCAAAAATGACTTTCGAGGTGTTTGGGCTATACGCCGACGGCTTCACAATTGCCGTGTTGCCCGCGCTTATGCACGCAACGAGTGGTGACATGGTCAATAGGAATGGATAGTTCCAAGGGCTCATTATCAGAACATTACCCTTTGGGCAAGGCAAGGTGTAGCACCTTGACTGGAAGTTTGCAAAGCCCGCTCTCACCCTTTTTGCTTTCGCCCATCTTTTGATGTTTTTGAGCGCGTGGTTGATTTCGGCCTTCACCAGCGCAACCTCGCACATATAGCTCTCACTCGCAGTTTTGCCCAAATCTTGTTGAAGTGCAAGCAAAATTTCACTTTCTTTGAGCTCAATTGCGTTTTTTAGCACTTTGAGTTTTTCAATTCTAAACTTCACATCAAGCGTTTTACCGCTTGCAAAAAATGTGCGTTGCGATTCAAGAATTTCAGCAGTTGTCATACTCTCTCCCTTTTTGTCTTTTTGGTATATTCAACAAATTGAAAATCCACATTTTCATTGTCGTCGTGCATAATCTTGCCTTCGGCGGTGACTTTCCAGTCGCCTAGCAAGTCAAGGTTTGGAAAGAATGTGTCCGCTGGGCAGGTTGAAAAAATCTTTGTGACATACGCCTTCTTGCAATATGGCAACATCTGCTGATAAATGCTCGCGCCTCCGCAAACAAAAACATCGTCTGTTTTATAGCGCCTTGCCTTTTTCAAACACTCATCAATGCTACCCGCCATCTGCACGCCCTCGAACTCTTTGTTGAAACTCAGAACGATATGTGTTCGGTCTTTGAGCGGCCTCTTTGGAAGCGACAAATATGTGTTCTCCCCCATGATGACCACCTTGTTCATGGTCATCGAGCGAAAATGCTTCATGTCGGCTGGCAGGTTGAAGAGCAGTTTGTTGTCTTTCCCAATCCCCCAACTCTCGTTAACAGCAACAATAAGATTCATAGTTCTCTCCTAGATTGCAACCTCAATTTTATATTTTTTGTTGTTATATTTATAGTTCTCAAAATTGAAGCTGCTGATTTTGAAATCATAAAAGTCGGTCACATTTTTGTCAATCGAGAACTTTGGCGCCTTATATTGCTTGCTCTTTATCAGTTCTTTGATGATTGGAATGTGCCTGTCATAGATGTGCGCGTCGGCAATAACATGAACAAGCTCGCCCACTTCAAGTCCGCTTGCGCGAGCAAACATGTGAACAAGCACCGCATACTGGCAAACGTTCCAATTATTCGCCGTGAGCATGTCTTGCGAGCGCTGGTTCAAAATGGCGTTGAGCTTGTTTCCGCTAACGTTGAAGGTCATGGAGTAGGCGCATGGATAGAGCCCCATTTCGCTGAGGTCGCTGTGAACATAGAGATTCGTTAGTATTCTTCTGGATGTTGGGTTGTTTTTGAGGTCGTATAGAACTCTGTCAACCTGGTCGAACTCGCCCTCTTTATATTTGTGCTTCACGCCCATCTGGTAGCCATATGCCTTGCCGATGGTGCCGTTTTCGTCTGCCCAGCTATCCCAAATGTGGCTGGACAGGTCGTGAACATTGTTGCTCTTCTTCTGCCAAATCCACAAAATTTCGTCAATCGCGTTCTTATATTGTATTTTCCTCAGCGTGAGAATTGGAAACTCCTTGGAAAGGTCGTAGCGGTTCACAATGCAAAACTTTTTGATTGTGTGCGCCGGCGTTCCGTCTTTCCATTTTGGGCGAACCTCATAGTCCGTGTCCCAAACCCCATGCTTCAAAATGTCCTTAACGTTCTTCACAAAAATTTTATCCGCTTTGCTCATACACTACTCCTCACAAAGTTTTATTGTATTTTCCATAAGGCACGCAACAGTCATTGGCCCAACGCCGCCCGGCACAGGGGTCAAAGCCGAGCACTTATCTTTCACGCTCTCAAAGTCAACATCCCCTTTCAGCCCGTTCTCGCCGCGCGTTATTCCAACGTCGATAACAACCGCGCCCTTTTTCACAAAATCACTATTTACCATGTGCGCCTGACCAGTTGCAACAACCAAGATGTCCGCCTCGCGGGCAACCTTTTCAAGGTCTTTGGTTTTCGTGTGGCAAATGGTGATTGTCGCGTTTGCTTTCAAAAGCAGCATCGCAACGCTTTTGCCAACGAGCAGGCTCCTGCCAATAACAACGACGCGCTTTGAGCAAACATCAATGTTCTCTTTTTCCAAAATGCGCATAACCGCCGTGGCTGTGCAAGGTGCAACCTTGTAGTTCCCCGAAAAGAGCGCACCGAGATTTTCGTTCGTGAGGCAGTCAACGTCCTTTTCAGGCAGTATGCGATTTATGGCTTTTCGCTCGTCTAGGTGCTTTGGCAGAGGGAGTTGCAAAAGTATGGCTGAAACGCCCTTGTCTTTGTTGAGTTTATCAATTTCGGCGAGCAATTTCTCGTTTGAAATCGTGCCTTCAAGCCTCACAATTCGCGAGGCAATTCCGCATTCCTTTGATGCCTTCACCTTCGAGGCAACATACACCTCGCTCGCCTTGTTGCCCTCAACAATAATGCACGCCAAACACGGCGTTTTCTTTCTGTTTTTCTGCATTTCGAGGACGCGTTTTTTAACGTCCGCTTTTATCTCATTTGCGATTAGTTTTCCATCAATTATCTTTGTCATAATTCTATTAAAACACAGCCTAAAAAATTATGCAAATCTTTCAATTATATTTTTTATTTTTGTTATTTTTATGCTAAACTTAAAGAAATAAAGGAGACAAATATGCAAAAACTCAAAGATGTTGATGAAGAAGTTTATCATTATATAAAGCTTGAAGAGAAGCGCCAAAAGCAGCACATTGAACTCATCGCCAGCGAGAACATAACAAGCGCGGCAGTTCGTGAGGCGGTTGGCAGCGTTCTCACAAACAAGTATGCCGAGGGCTACCCTGGCAAAAGGTACTACTGCGGCTGCGAAAATATCGACGAGATTGAAAACCTCGCCATTTCTCGCGCGAAAAAACTCTTCGGCGCAGAGCACGTCAATGTTCAACCGCACTCGGGAGCGTCGGCAAACATGGCGGTTTTCCTCGCCCTGCTTAGCCCTGGCGACACGATTCTTGGGATGTCGCTCCCAGATGGTGGACACCTGACGCACGGCGCAAAGGTCAACATCTCTGGAAAGTTCTATAACGCCGTTTACTATGGCGTTGACCCCGAGACTGAGCTCATTAACTATGGCGAGGTAGAGCGCCTCGCAAAAGAGCACATGCCAAAGCTGATCATTGCGGGAGCGAGCGCGTATCCAAGGCAGATAGATTTCAAGCGTTTTCGCCAAATAGCCGACAGCGTTGGCGCTTATTTAATGGTCGATATGGCGCACATCGCAGGGCTGGTTGCCTGCGGCCTGCACCCTAGCCCTGTTGAGTTTGCCGATGTTGTGACAACCACCACCCACAAAACTTTGCGTGGACCGCGTGGCGGGATGATACTTTGCAAGAGCGAGCTGGCAAAGAAAATAGATAGTGCCGTTTTCCCTGGGCTTCAAGGCGGAC
>CANQQH010000027.1 GCA_947625955.1 uncultured Clostridia bacterium
AGTTACCGCCAAAAAGTCGACCCTTGATTTTTTTCGTTTGATTTTGCGATAACTCATTTTTTGATTAAAAATCAAAATAAATCAAAAATAATCAAAATTAAATCAAGTTTGATTTCGCGACAACCGTTTGATTTTGCGAAATCAAACGGTTAAATTTGTGATAATTTTATGTATTATATTTCGACTATGTTGATAAACTTTACGTACTTCTTCGGACCTGCCAATTAAATGCTGATTGTCTGTAGAATTGTCTGAAATAACTAGCACTGCAGCCGCTTCCTTTTTAATCAACTTCATGCTTGCAAAAAAGGTTGCAACCTCCATTTCTATTATTTTGGCTTTCATTTTTTTAAATTCATTGAGGTGTGCATATTCTGCAACCACACTATCAACAGAAATTACCAAAGCATCTGCAGTTGCAAGACCCGTTTTTTCACATGCGCCTTTTAACTTTTTATTTAATGACTTATCAGCAAAGGTTTTTTCTAAAAAAGTATTTTTAAATGTATCATTCAAGTAAATTGTCGATCCATTACCTGAGATTGCACAACTCGGAACGATTATATCTCCAATCTTAATATCGCGGTCTAGACTTCCCGCAGAACCTAAAAAGATAAATTCTTTACAATTTAATTTATAACATGAAAGACAAAAGTCTATCATATTTGGAGCGCCAATCTGTAATCGAACATATAACAGTTTTTTGTTGTTAATTTTTATACAGTGGACAACAGAAAAGCGATCTTCGTAAATTTTTATGTAGTGATAATTTTCATCATTGAAAACTTTTTCTATGTCCCACGATGGCGCAACAATTACGAGGTCAAAATTTTCACTTGAATCAATGCCATAAACATCTTTTAAGATATCTACGGAGTGCGAATGCGTTTCTAAACTTTTAATTATTTGATTCATTGTTGTTTCTCCAATTAAGACAAATTACTCGTTTTATATGGAGCTGGTGGGCGGATTCGAACCGCCGACCCATTGATTACGAATCAATTGCTCTACCCCTGAGCCACACCAGCATGAATAACAACAAATAGATTATACTATTATTTATTGGGTTTGTAAATGATTTTCAAAAGTTAATCTGGCATAATTTTTGCAATGTCGATTTTTGTCATATTTTGTTGAAATAATAAATATTTTGAAATTGCTTGTCAATATTTGGGATTTTAATAATTTATATGTCAATATTTGTTAGAATATTAAAAATTGTTTGAAAATTTTTGGTATATTATAGTTGTTTTTGAAACATTATGTCGTTATATCAATAATTATGTCGAATTATGTCATAATATCACACATTCGCGCTCCAAAAAGAAAAAGTCTTCGTGTGAAGGCTTTGGAGCGGGTGATGGGAATCGGACCCACGCTGCCAGCTTGGGAAGCTGGAATTCTACCATTGAATTACACCCGCATAGTTATTATTATACTTTATGGCAAGAGCAAAATCAAGTGATTTGCAATATTTTTTTCTTACCCTATTTTAGACGCAAAATCAAAAAATAATGGAATTTCATCAAATTAAATAGGTTTTTTACAATAATTTGTATTATTTTTGCGTTTTTTGATGATTTTTGACAGATTCAGCGATGAGTTTGAAAATTTCATTTTCGCCAAAATTTGAAAGCAGATAGTCTTTTGATGATGTTGCCAAAATCTGCTTTTTGTGATTAATTGATTTGAGGCTATATATATCTTCAAAATCAATGCCAATGGTATCAAAAACAAAGATTCCTTGGTGGATTATCACCCGCTTATTGGTTAAAGCAAGGTATGTATTTTTGCTAATCCTATTTGCTAGCACAAGTGCAAAAATTAGTGATGAGACAAACAGCACTCCTGAGATTGTCAGACCCAAAACAAGTTCAAGTTTGCTCACCTCTTCTCCCATTGGAACAAAAAGCAAAATAAGCACAATGCATTCAAGCAGCAAAAATGGCAAGAACAATTTCGCAAGCATTTCGAGATATGTTCTCCCCTTTTTCAGTTTCGCACCTTTTATGATTTTTTCGCCGTCAAGCAGTTCGCCATCAAGAATGCGAACCAGTTGGTTATTTATTTCATCATCTTCATCAAGCGCGGATTTCTTCGCAATTTTTGAATCCGCGACTGAGTTGTTTGCAGTTTTATTTTTTCCCATCATTTTTCCTGTTTTTGTTTTTCTTGCTTTCAAGCTTGGCTGTCATTTCCTCGCGCAGTCTTTTCATTTCGTTTGCAAGCCTCAAAGTGTTGGCGTCGGTCTCTTCGTGAGTGAGCCTTTTGGGATCAGCACCGATGATTTTCAAAGGCTCGCCAATAATGAGATAGTTTTTGTGGAAAGCGCGAAGCCTATTATATAGAATCATTGGAACAATGAATGTTTCACCCTTCGACGCGAAAGTTATTGCGCCACTTTTCAAATCTTGCAATTGTTTTTCTTCGAAGTTCTTGTTTCGAGTGCCCTCTGGGAAAATCCCAAGAATCTTTTTCTTTTTCAAAGAATTGAGCGCAAACTTGAAGGAAGCAACATTTGGTTTTTCCCTGTCAACTGGATACGCCCCCATTCGTTTGAAAAACCAGCTGGAAAGTTTATTTTTGAAAAGTTCCTTCTTGGCAAGAAAACGTATTTTTTTCACAAGCACAATGTCAATGAGAATTGGGTCGTAGTTGCTCGTGTGGTTGCACGTGAGAACATAGCCGCATTTCTTCGGCAGGTTTTTCTTGCCAATCACTTTGGTTGGATAAATAATTCTCGTTGGCAAATAGAATAAAATAAAGAGAATAACAAATAACATAACATCTCCTAGAAATCGCTAGCACACGAAGCGGCAGTTGAAAACGCAAGTTGCAGGTTGAACCCACCAGTATGCGCATCAACATCTATCACTTCACCAATAAAATATAGTTTTGAAATTATCTTGCTTTCCATGGACTTTGGCTTTATGTCTTTAACGTTCACGCCCCCGCTTGTCACAATAGCCTTGTCAATATCGTCAAGCTGAGAGTAGCAAACGTCGAAATTTTTCAGCATGGTGCAAAGCGCCTTTCGTTCGTCGGCTGAAAGTTGACTCACTTTTTTTGTTTTGTTGATCTTTAACCTTGCAGCAAAAATATTAATAAGAGACGACGGCAACAACAATTCCAGCAGTGACGAAAATTGCTTTGATTTGAGCGAGACAATGTCGCGATTGATTCTTTGAAAAAGTGCAAAATCGTCCAGTCCGGGCTTGAAATCTATGCATATTTTGACGTTTTGAGGCAAAATTCTGTTAATATGGCTTGATATGGTCAGTGCGAGCGGACCCGAAATTCCTTCATGCGTGAAGAGCATTTCACCCACTTCTGTTTCATAGACAACCTTGTTTTTCTCAATTGCTTTGAGTCTAACATTTTTCAGCGAAAGTCCACTCAAAGCGGCAAGTGCCTTATCGCTCGATAGCATTGCCGAAAGCGCTGCAACCGGTTCAACAATTCTATGCCCGGTGGCTTTTGCAAAATCGTAGCCGTCGCCAGTGCTGCCAGTTGATGAATAGCTCTTTCCACCCGTTGCAACAATAACGGCATCTGCCATGAGTTCTTTTCCATCACTTAGCACAACGCCGCTCACAGCATTATTAAGAGTTTTTATTTCTTTCACTTTGGTTTCAAGCATGACTTCAACGCCAAGTGTTTTCATTCGTCGTTCCATCGCGCGCGTGATGTCGCTAGCCTTGTCGCTTTCAGGGAAAACTCTATTGCCCCTTTCAATTTTGAGCGGAACGCCAAGTTCTTTGAAATACTCCATTGTGTCGTTTGAATTGAAGCGAACGAGGCTAGACATGATGAACTTTTGATTGGTTACAACATTTTTCAAAAAATCGTTGCCAACAACGGCGTTCGTCAAATTGCAACGGCCCTTGCCAGTTATATAGATTTTTTTGCCAAGTTTTTCATTTTTCTCAATGAGCACAACCCTATGCCCCTTGCTTGCAATCAGGATTGAAGCAAAGCATCCAGCTGCGCCACCACCAATAATAACAACTTTCATATTTTCCTCACAACGACTTCAAATACATGATTTCAGCATTGCTTAGAGGTCGGCATTTTCCGCGAGCCAGTCCCGAGAGTTTCAAATCTCCAATCTGCGTTCTTTTCAAAAACACAACATTGAAGCCAACGGCGTCGAACATTTTTCTAACCTGCCTGTTTTTCCCTTCGCTTATCACGACTTCCAGCTTTGTTTCCTTGCCAAGTTTTTCCAAAATTTTGACCTTGCACTTTGAAAGGCGCACACCGTCAATAACAACGCCAGCCCTCAAAACGGCAAGTTGGCTCTCCTTCACATCCCCCTCAACCCTAACAACATATGTTTTGGTGACCTCATGCGAAGGATGGGTCAAAGAGAAAGCGAGGTCGCCGTCGTTAGTGAAGAGAAGCAGCCCCTCACTGTCATAGTCGAGCCTGCCGATAGGTTTGAGTTTTTTATACTCCTCGGGAAGGATGTCGATAACGGTTTTTCTCCCCTTGTCGTCACTCATGCTTGTTATAACGCCTTTTGGCTTGTGCAGCATGACATACTCAAATTCGCTGCTTGGCACAACGCTGACGCCGTCAACTGTTATAACATCATTTTCGTGAACTAAAAAGCCAAGGTTAGACACAACGCTTCCATTGCATTTAACCTTGCCTTCCAAAACCAAACTCTCGCACTTGCGCCTTGAACCAAGCCCGCACATTGAGAGATACTTGTTTATTCTTGTTTCTTCCACTTACATTTTCTCTATAATTTTATTGAATTTAGTGCCAAAATCATTGGCTTCTATATCAATAATACTATATATTTTGTGCGAAAAAATCAACTGATTTTCAAGACTTATTTTCAAAGTTGCCAGTTCACACCCTTGGCTTATTGGCGCACGCAGAACCTCAGGTGCCGCGATGTCGACTTTCACTTGTTTGAGTTCATCGCGCCTCAGCGGATATGAAAAGTCTTTATCATTAATAACTTCAATTTGCTTTTCATTTGAATTTTCAATCGAGATTGTTTTGAGTTTGTCACCCGCGCCGGCGAGCTTATATAGCTTATAGTCCTCAAAAGCCTTCTTCAAAAGCTGTTCGCACTCTTCAAACATTGGAACGCAATTTAGGAGAACGCACACAACCTGCATCCCGTCCTTAGTTGCGCTACCAACAAAGCAACGCCCGGCGGCACGAGTATAGCCTGTTTTCACCCCATCGGCATACTCAAAGTTTTTGAGCATCTTGTTTTTGTTTTCAAGGTTTCGGTTATATGCCGATTTGAGTTCGTTTGAAATTTGATATTTCTTCGTTGAAACAATTTCGCTGAAAACTGGATTTTTGAGCGCGTAGGCTGTGATTAGCGCAAGGTCATGCGCCGTTGTGTAGTGTTCTTTGGCAGGCAGGCCATGAGGGTTTGCGAGGTGCGTGCAATCAAACCCGCGCTCATGCAAAAACGAATTGACTTTCTCAACGAATGCCTCTTCACTTCCACATGTTGCCCTTGCCAGTGCAACAGCTGCATCATTTCCGCTTCTTAACATCAGCCCATAGAGGAGTTCGCGAATGGTCAAATGCTCATGCTCTTTGAGCCCTATTTTTGTTCCCTCTATCCCGGTTGACTCTTTTTCAATCTCAATAATTCTGTCAAGGTCGGGCTCATTTTCAATAACAAAAATGGCAGTTATGATTTTTGTTGTGCTTGCCATTTGCAATTTTTCTTCATGATTTTTCGAGTATAAAACTCTCCCGCTATTTTTCTCCAAAACAACCATCGCCTTCGCCGAAGTTAGTTCATTTTGCTTTTTTGCGTTTGCAAGATATGAACCGCCACTAAAACTAAAAAACGCAAAATACACACAAAGGAGTGTGAAAAACACGCTCAAAATCAGTGTTTTGACATTATTTTTCATTTTTTATCATCCTTGTTTATCATGTTCATTATTGTTTTCATAACCTCAGGAATGGTGTCAAGAAGTTTTTCGATTGGCGATTTTTCATCGATATGAATGAGTTTCACTTCTTCATTTTTCACTTTGAGAAGTGCAACCGGTTGAAGCGAAACCCCCGCTCCGCTTCCGCCGGCAAATGGATATTTGTTCGTCTCCTTGAATTGTTTGAGTGAGCCATACTCACCACCACCTGCAACAAATCCAAGTGAGACTTTTGTTATTGGAAAAATGAGTGTTCCGTCTTTTGATTCAAACGGCACACCAATAACAGTGTTGCTTTCAACAACAGTCTTTATCTTCTCGATTGCAGATGACATTATTTCATTGATTTGATTATCCATTTAGTTTCTCCTTTATTTTTGATTTAACATAGCACGAAATCGCGCATACAAATGAAAGTATGATATCCAAAGCGCAGATGCTGAGTACTATTGAGCCGCTGAGTTCAAGCCGCGTTTCTTCATAGGACGGATTTATACGCATGAAAGTTTTGATGCCCTTATATTGATTCATAAGCACGGCTATAATTGATGAGAATATTGCGCTAACATAGCCGCAAGCGAGAGCAACACTTGATGCGTTTTGGCTGCCACCCACATCGAGAAAGATTTCGAACTTTCGAATTTGAAGAACCTTCATAAGGCACAAAAAATACTTTCGGCGAATTTGTTTATTCTTCTTTTTCTTCTTTTTCTTGATGGCACTATTGACTTCAAGTTTTCCTGTTTTTGAGATTTTGAATCTCGCGCAAAATAGTTTCAGGTGCATAAATTTTATTGCCCCGAAGCCAACATCATCTTTAACATTGACATGGAGCGCAAACTTCACTTTTAGTGGATATGTTAGAACCATGAGCACTAAAAGCGATATAAAAACCACCAAAAGAGCTATTCTCATAAAACTAGAATGCGCCAACAAGCAAGAAATAATACATGGATTTTAACCAAACGCAAAATTCACTCATACACTAACAATGACAACTAACGCGAGGATAAGATTTTGGAATTGTTTTGGGCGATTTTTGGATGCTTGATAATCTTTGTTGCAACAACTCTTGGCGCAACAATTGTGTTTTTTTTGAAAAAGGAGTTTAGCAGAAAACTAAATAGTGTTATCTGTGGTTTTTCTGCTGGCGTTATGATCGCCGCATCCTTCTTTGGATTGATTTTGCCCAGCATTGAAGCCTCAAAAGACCTTGGAAAACTTTGCTTTCTGCCAGCCACCATTGGAGTTTTTGCAGGCTGCTTGTTTATTCACGCCATCGACCTTATCTCAAAGCTCATCAACA
The DNA here is from genome assembly GCA_947625955.1 of uncultured Clostridia bacterium. Lineage (GTDB taxonomy): Bacteria > Bacillota > Clostridia > Christensenellales > UBA1242 > UMGS2069. The sequence goes on from CANQQH010000027.1 coordinate 7,225, forward strand.
GAAACAAAGAAGTCAGCATGGGCAAAACAAAACTGACAAGGTTCGTTCTCGCCTTCACCATACACAACATTCCAGAAGGGATGGCAGTTGGCGTTGCCATTGGAAATGCGCTCTCACTTTCAAGCAGCGCTACCATGGTTTCAGCCGTCATGCTTGCCGTTGGAATTGCAATACAAAACATTCCGGAAGGCATCGCCGTTGCCCTGCCCGTTTATAAAGAAACAAAGAGCAAAGTTCGTGGCTTTTTTATCGGCACGCTGAGCGGAATTGTCGAGCCCGTTTTTGCATTTGTTGGGCTCATGCTCGCCTCTCACATCTCCGCTCTGCTTCCATGGGCGCTGAGCTTTTCGGCAGGCGCGATGCTCTTTGTGACACTTGAAGACCTTGTTCCCGAAGCAAAATATAGCGAGAGTTCGCACATTGGAACATGGAGCATTATGATAGGATTTCTCATTATGATGCTGCTCGACATCACGCTTTGAGCTGAACACAAAAAAAACAAACAAAAAAACGCAAAAAAAGAGAGGGCAAACAATAACCCTCTCGCATTTTTGGTTCGTGCATCATAAATTTAACTAGTTAAAGTTAAAGAGAAGCAAAACTATTCTGCTGCTTTGGCTTCATTAAACGCTTTGAGAACGATACCGCTGATGAGCTCTCTTGTTTCTGTGTTTGCTGGATGAACAACATCTTTGAAGCCCCCATCAGGTGATTTTCTGCTTGGCATAGCGATGAAATATCCTTCGTTACCTTCGATAACCTTGATGTCATGAACAACAAAGCAATCATCGATAGTGAAAGAAACGCTTGCCTTAATTTTGCTTGTTTCGTTCTTTACAATACGAACTCTTACGTCTGAAATTTTCATGTTCTACTCCTCTTAAAGATATATAGTTTAGCCTTTTTCTAAGGTTAATTTCATTCTACATTAATATCCACAAAAAATCAAATAAAATTACATGGTTTTGAAAAATTTTATTTCAAAACGACTCTCAAATGCACCTTCTTACCCTTTCTCACAATGAAAGAATCGCTTTGAGGCTTAAAAATCTCATTAGGGTCGGAGAGTTTGCGGTCGTCGATTGTGAGCCCGCCCTGAGCGATAAGCCTTCTTGCCTCGCCGTTTGAAGAGGTCAACCCAACTCGGGTCATGAGTTCAAGCACGCCGATACCGTTCTTCAAAAGCTTTTTGTCAAGCTCAACACTTGCCATGTTCTCGCTCTCGCCCTTGCCTGAGAAGATTTCTTTTGCCGTGTTCTCTGCCTCGCTAGCCTTTTCCTCGCCATGAACAAGCGCGGTTATGGTTCGCGCCATGAAGCGTTTTGCTTCGCGAATATCACTTTCGCACATACTCTTGATATCCACAATAGGAAGGTCGCTGAACCATTTGAGAAGGGTTGCAACGTCTTGGTCGTCAACATTCATGAAATATTGATAGAAGTCATAGACGCTGGTCTTCGAGTCGTCAACCCAGAGTGCCCCACCACTCGTCTTGCCCATTTTTTCGCCGCGCGAATTGAGAAGAAGCGGCGTTGTCATCACGTCAACACAGCGGTCATGCTTTTTGCGAATGAGCCCTGTTCCCGCAACCATATTGCCCCATTGGTCGCTGCCGCCGATTTGAAGCACGCAATTATAATTCTCATTGAGATACTCAAAGTCGTGCGCCTGAATCAGCATATAGCCCATTTCAAGGAAGGTAAGCCCGCCATTTTCCATACGCTTTTTATACGCCTCTGCCGACAGCATGGTGTTCACATTAAAATATGTTCCAACGCTGCGCAGAAAGTCAACATAGCTGTTATTTTTCATCCAATCGTTGTTGTTGAGGATGATTGCAGGGTTGTCGCCAGTGGTTTGGATGAACCTTTGGCTGAACTTCTTCACTTGTTCAAGGTTGCTGTCAACGCTCTTTCTTTCGAGCATATTTCGCATATCTGTCCTGCCCGACGGGTCGCCAACCATGGCCGTTGCGCCGCCGATAATCAAAATACCTTTGTGGCCAGCCTCTTGCAAAAATCTAAAAGTTCTCAAACTGCAAAGATGCCCAAGGTGAATGGAGTCTGCCGTCGGGTCTATGCCAAGATAGAAAGTTATTGGTTTGCCGTTAAGGAGTTTTTCAAGTTTTGCCTCGTCGGTTGTTTGATAGATGAGCCCTCTATCTTTTAGAAAATTATATAGATTCTGCTTGTTAGTTTTCATAGAGTTTTTCTCCTTTATATAAAGATAGCAAAAAAATTCGAAAGTGTAAATAATTTTTGTTAATTTGTGGTTTCAAGACTCCTAAGTTCTGCTCTCTCCTGCCTGCTAACCGCCAGGCAAAGCGCTGGATAGGTTATTGAAACAATGCCGATGAGAATCTTGATGCCGAGCATTCCAAGAGTAACGCCAAGCACAAGCATTAAGCAAAATGTTACTATTCTCACAAAATTGATGCAAAGTTCGTTCATGGTTTGGTGCTCCGCGATATACTCATACAGCCCCGACTTTTTCAAGATAGTGATGCGCTGAATTTCAAAGCAATACGAGAAAACGCACGCGCTAATTTCCATTATGATGCTGAACAAAATGAAGGTGGTTTTGTTGATAAAAATTGCAACAACAATTGAGATTGCAACTGGCAAGAATCCAAAAATAACCAGCCATGGGATGCGCTTGCCAAGTTTTGTGAACCTTTTGAAAAGCGCGACAATCAAAACCGCAACCAGGGACGCGAGCGCCGTGAATATGCCGAGGTTGAGGTTTGTTTTGAAAGTGTAGATTGCAAGGAGCGAAACAAGGCTTGTGTGAATTGCCGTTCCGCCATAGGAAAGCGCAACTAAATAGACATTTTTGATTCTTTTATATGCTCCCCGCTCTTTCATAAGTTTGATATATGAAAAAAGCTGAAACTTTGAGCCGTCTGGCTTATAGCACTTCACAAAGAAGGAAAACAAAAGCTGAATCGCAACAATAACGAGCACAAGAATGGACGTGTAGCCATAGCTTGAAACGTCGATAATTGCGCCGATGATAACTGGGAAGCTAATCTTTATGAACCTGTTGAGCACGCTTTCCCAAACGATAAACCTGTCGGCATGAGCTTTTGGTATGACCTCGCATTTCATAACATTATAGGCTGCGTAGTAGAGCGTTTGAGCGAGGCCGTAGATGAAGCCAGCCAATGTTGAATACTTCGCAAGGTCTTTTCCAACAAACAATATCATCACAACGAACGCGCCGTTGAGAAGCACGCCCAGCCTATAAATCCACACCCTGTTTGTGCTGTCAACAATCCCTGAGAA
>CANQQH010000028.1 GCA_947625955.1 uncultured Clostridia bacterium
TCAATTTTATAGATCTCATCCTCTTTCTTTGCGCGCTTCAACGCCTCTTCGCGAGTGATAACTTCCCTTTTGATTTCAAAATCCGCCTTGATGATTTTCTTCATCTCAGCCTCAATCTTTGGAAGGTCTTCGCTGGTGATTGGAGTTTTGAACTCGAAATCATAATAGAACCCATCGTTGGTGGCGGGACCAATGCTGAGCTTTGCGTTTGGATAGATAGACTTCACAGCCTGCGCCAAAACGTGCGCAGTTGAGTGTCGCATCACCATTTTGGCCTCTTCGTCTTTGTTTGTTATGATTTGAACCTCGCTATCTTGATAAAGTCGCATATTGAGGTCGGCAAGTTTTCCGTCAACTTTTGCGCAAACGGCAACCCTTGCAAGCCCTTCACTTATGCTCCTCGCAATTTCCAAAACGCTGGTTCCTTCCTTATACTCTCTCACTTCGTCTCTCAGTTTGATTTTCATTTCTTTCTCTCCTTGATATAAATAAAAAGCCCCTACGAATAAAAACGCCAAAAGGCTCTATTCGTAAGGACGAAATTTCTTCCGCGGTTCCACCTTACTTGCACAAATTTTGCGCCACTTTAAGGGTTTTGACCAATTTTTTCACGAAAGTGGTTTCATTTTTGCGGTTTCTTATGCTTTCTTCCAGCCACGAAAAGCACTCTCTTGAAGACCACGACCAAAAACTACTTGTCTTTCAATCAATCAACAAACTTAGTATATAACGCGAATTGAATTTTGTCAACTACTTTTATGTTGCTCTTTCACTTTCGGTTTGTAACTTTTCCGTCGAAGAGCGAGATGATGAGTTCACTAAGTTCGTCGCCCACCTCGCCGCCGAAAACAATAATTTTCTCGGGCGCAAAACTAATAAGTTCGCTGAGCACACTGATTTTGTCGTTGTCGTCATTCTTATACGAAAACTTCGCAAGTTCCTTACCATCTTTTTCTTCAAAGACAATCTTGCCATTTTTCCTGTGCACCAGCACTTCGTCAATTTCGGGCTCGTTCGTTGAAATCAAAAACTTCATCAGCTCTTGAAATGAGCCGCTCACCAAGAGATGGCTTGAATTTTCACTAACGAGCAAACAAATATCTTTCCACCTCTTTTCAAGTTCCCAGAGACGGAAATTATAAAAGCTGTCAATGTTGAGTTCACTAAATGGGGTGAGCTGCTTTTTGATGATATCTTTGTCGCCCTGCTTATCAAACATGGTGAGCGCCTTGATAAATGTTGCAAGAGCAACCCTGCCAAGAAATTTGATTTTCAAATGTTTTTTGAGATAATCCTCCTTGTAGCCTCGTATAATAGCTTCACAAACGGCATCGATCGCGAGCGAAAAAAGGTAGTCTTTTTTGTTTTCATGAGCAGCAATGGCAAGTTTAACTCGCCCATCAAACTCCTCGCAAACCATGATACCATTAATGTTTTTCACCACAGGGCGAAGTTTATTAATAATGAATGAAATATCTTTGTTTCTAGCCTTGATCGTGCTCAGGGTCATTTCAAACATAATTCTACCTCATGGCTAGTTTATGCACCAAGATATTAAATTACTCTAACAATTATAATTTTTTATAACTTTTATTTTGATTTGGGTTTATGCACGCTGCGGGACAAACAAAAAACAAAAACCAACCACAAAAAACGCAAAATTGCGTCAAAAATTATGAAAAAATATATCATTTTATATCATATATGGAAATTTTTCTTAATGTCGAGGTTTTTCTTGTCAACTAGTTCACTCTCTTTTGTTGTGATTTTCAGCTCTTCTTTAACCCTTGTTTGAATCTCAATAAGTTCATCGCGGTCAACCAGCCTAACACAGTTTTCCTTTGCAAGAAGCTCTGCTTCACTTGAAAAGCGCGCGTTCGTAACAACCATGGCTGAGGTTGCATTGTAGTGTTTCATCGCACCAATAACTTCTTGAACACTTTTGATTCCAACAATTTTCTTATATCTTTTTGCCTGAACAACAATCTTCTCGTCGTCTTTTTCCATTATGATGTCTGCACCATAGTCTTTGGCTTTTTGCGTGGTTTCAGTTTTGTAGCCGTCATAGAAAAACAGTGTTTTCAAATATTCTTCAAACTCATAGCCTTCCATGATATCAATGTCTGTTATGGTTGACGAGAGCAAAAGCATTTTGCCACGCTTCCCCTCGCGCTCCCATTTTCGTTTTTTCGCACGCTCAACAAAGAATCTTATGGTATAGAAAATCAGCATAAATGGCAGAAGGATCAAAAACAAAATTATAAAGAATATTGATTTGAAAACCTTCTTTGCCTTGCTCTTTTTCTTCTTTGGCTCTGTCTTTTGCTCAGCTGAGACATCAAACATTGCCATTTGAACATTATTTTCATTTTCACTCATATCTTGATTATAGCAACAAAAACGCAAAATCCAAAATCTTTTTGCGTAAAACGCGTCATTTTCGTTTGAATATTTTTATTTATATGTTAAAATGATCATGAATAAAAAGGAGCCACATATGATAATTGCCATTGACGGAACATCCGCTAGCGGAAAATCATCAATCGCCAAAGCCCTTGGCGCAAGGCTGGGGTTTGCTGTTGTTGGAACTGGTTCGATATATCGCGCAATAACTCTCAAACTTTTGAATCTTAACATCAAGGCAAACGAAGACGAAAGAATCCAGCAAATCATCAACACAACGCATATTGAAGTTGACTCAATCAATGGAGCAACCATTATTAATGTTGACGACATCGAGCAAAAGAAGGCTGAACTCAATTCGCGTGAGGTTTCCAACTTCTCCCCACTGATTGCCATGAAACCATATATTCGCGAGTTCGTTCGAAAGATTCAAAGGTCGCAAGCTGAAATCCATGAAAATATCATTGTTGAGGGGCGCGACATTGGCAGCGTTGTTTTCCCAAACGCTGACCTGAAATTCTTTATTGATGCCGACATAACCACTCGTGCGCAGCGTCGCCAAAGCGAATATCTTGAAAAAGGCAAAAACTATTCTCTTGACGCAATTGTGAAAGAACTTTCCTTGCGCGACCAGGAAGACCGCGAACGCGAAATCTCCCCACTCGTGATGACTAGTGATTCCATAATCTTCGACACTTCCCGCCTTTCGATTGAAGAGTGCGTTGACCAGATTGTGAATATAATAAACGACCGAAAGTTGCAAAACGCATAAACGAAAAATCCGCTTACTTAGCTTAGCGGATTTTCTTTTTACTTATTTTCTTCGGTTTGCCAAATTGAGTATTTGCAACCGCAATAGTTCTGCCGATACAAGTTATATTTCCTTGAATACTCAATGCTTTTTTTGTAGCCGTCTTTCTTTTTGAGGTCGGTTGGAACATACTTAACGCCAACCTTTGATGCAATGTTCGCCCCTATTTCATTGATAAGTATTGCGTTCTTGTGTGGGCTCACAGTGAGTGTTGTTGCAAAACAATCAAACCCGTTTTCTTTTGCAAGATTAGCGACTTTTTCAAGCCGAAGTGCAAAGCAAACTGAGCACCTCGCTCCTCCCTCTTTTTCTTTTTCAAGCCCTTTCACTTTCTCATCAAAAAGTTCACTTTCATAGTCAACATCCAAAGTGTCGATATGAAGTTTGCCCTCTTTGTTAACTTCGTCAATAAGGCGCAATTGTTCAATCTTTCTTTTGAGATATTCCTCTGTTGGATAGATGTTTGGATTATAGTAGCAAATGGTGATTTGATATTCTTCGCCAAGCGTAAAAATTGCGGTTGTTGAACAAGGTCCGCAACAGCTGTGAAGCAACATCTTTGGTTTTGTGTTTTCCATATAATTCACCATTTTTGATAGTTTTGCATAGTATTTTGCAATTTATATTGCATATTTTTGCGTTTTTTACATTTTCTCAGGCATCTCAATTCCAAGAATGTCAAGTCCCAAAACAAGGCATGAATGAACAAGTTTTGAAAGTGCCAAATAACTCTTTCGTTTCTTTTCGTCAGCCTCTTGAAGCACCTTTATATTATTATAAAATTGTGAGTATGCGCTCGCCAAATTATAAAGCGCCAAGCACAAACTGTTGAGTGAATTTTCTTGATATGATGTTGTGAAACTCTCATAGAGTTTTATGATATTGATCGCAATATTTCTTTCCTCGCTTTGCTCAATAGAAATCTTGCCAACATCTTCTTTCGCCTTTCTCAGCAGCGACGAAATCCTCGCGCCAGTATATTGAATATAAGGTCCAGTTTTTCCTTCAAACGAACTGAACTTGTCAAGGTCGAAGACATAATCCTTATAAACAACATTGATAAGATCCCCAAATTTGAGAGCTGCAACCCCAATCTGCATTGCAAGTTTTTCATTGTCAACAATGCCGTTCTCTTTGAGCCTTTCCTCAGCCTTTGACTTTATGAGATTGATAACATCTTCAAGTTTGATAACATCGCCCGACCTTGTTTTGAACGCCTTTCCGTCCGGTCCATTCATTGTGCCATACGCAACATGCACGAGCTCTTGACTTTCTTTTGAAATGCCAGCAAGTTTACAAGCCCTGAACACCCTTTCAAAGTGAAGGTCCTGCCTGTAATCAACAACATATATGATTTTGTCCGGGTCGTATGTTTCATTACGCATCAATATTGTTGCAATATCAGTTGTTGCATAAACATCGCCATCGTTATACTTTTTGATGATGAGTGGTGGCATTGGATTTTTGTATCTTTGAACTTCATCTTCGCTCTTTTTCTCGATCTTGATATTCTCGCCCTCACGAGCAACATCAACAACGAGCGCACCTTCGCTTTCGCGCGCCAAATGTTTGTCTTTGAAAATATTAACGCTTCTTTCAATATATGGATATGCCGTGCTCTCGCCATACCACAAATCAAAATGACACCCAAGAGTTAGGTAGTTTTTCTTTATTGCCGCAACCGAGAGCTTCCTTACATCGGAATATATTTTGAAATATGGCTCTTTTTTCTGTTGAACCTTCAATGTTATCTCGTCGGCTTTTTCCTTAAATTTTAAATCAACATTTTTTCTCTTGCTCGCCTTTGGATATTCTTCATTAAGTGTTTCAAGAGTTATCTCTTTGTTTTCACCACGCTTGAAATAGCCTTCCAAATATCCGTCTTCTTCAAGTTGAGCAAGGGTCAAACCTATTTGTGTTCCCCAGTCACCAAGGTGGGTGTCGGAAATCACTTCATGCCCCATAAGTTTGTTGAGCCTATAAAGCGCTTCACCAATGATCGGCGACCTCAAATGCCCCATGTGAAGTTCTTTTGCAATATTAGCGCCGCCATAGTCCATCACAATTTTTAGCTTCTTTTCAGGCTTTTTGAGCATGATTTTATTGTCTTCAAGTGTCAAATTTGCGATTTTTGACAAATACTCATTTGTCAGCCTGATATTGATAAATCCAGGAAAAGCAAAGCTCATTTCAAAGTTTTTGTTGCCCTTCATCGCTTCAACGATTTTTTCTCCAACCTCGTTTGGTTTTTCGTTATATTTCTTGCTCACAGCAAAACACGAGTTGCATTGATAGTCTGCAACTGCAGGGTTATTTGCATATGCCAAAACAACAAGGTTTTCATCATAGCCAAGTTTTTTGAACGCCTTTTTTAGTTCTTTTTCAATTTCATCTCTAACAACAAACATAATTTTGCTCCGTATACTTTATTTGTTTATATTATCATCTTTTTGTTTTATTTTCAAGTGTTTTGTATCGCTTTTATTTTTGTGAAGCATAATGCGCATTGAGTTGAGTATTGCAAGGCACGACACGCCAACGTCCGCAAAAACTGCCAGCCACATTTCAGATATGCCAATCGCCGTTAGAACCAAAACCGCAACCTTTATTAGCATAATGAAGATGATGTTTTCAGTGATGAGCCTGCTTGTCTTTTTTGCAATCTTAATGCTTTCTGCAATCTTGCTTGGCTGGTCGGTCATGATAACAACATCACTTGCCTCAATGGCAATGTCGCTTCCAACCCCGCCCATGCTGATTCCAACGTCAACGCTCGCCAAAACTGGTGCGTCGTTGATGCCGTCGCCAACAAACGCCAAGTGGCTTTGCGTCTCTTTCAATTCTTTCAGCTTTTCAACCTTTCCCTCTGGCAAGAGCGAAGCATAATATTTTTCAATGCCCAAGTTCTTTGCAACTTTGGATGCAACTTTATCGTTGTCGCCGGTGAACATAGCAACATTTATGCCCATATTTTCAATCGCTTTTATTCCATCAATGCTGTCCGCTTTGATCTCGTCTTCTATGAGGCAATAACCCATACACTCGCCATTCTTCGCAAGATACACCGCCGTTCCCGCCTCGTCAGCTTCGCAAAATTCAATGCCATGTTCCTTCATAAGCCTAGCGTTTCCAACCAAGCAAGGCTCCATGAAAAGTGTAACCTCAATTCCACGCCCTGCAATCTCCTTGTAGTCCTGAACCCACGCCGTGTTGATTTCCTTGCCATATCTCTTCACAATCGACTTCGCAATTCTATGGTTCGAAAAGCTCTCAGCATAGGCAATGAGTTCGAGCACCTCATCCTCGGTCGTGTTAGGCTCAGCATGAATTTTGCTGACCGTGAAATTACCATGAGTCAATGTGCCAGTTTTATCAAATACAACAGTGTCAACTTTCGCCAGCATTTCAAGATATGTTGACCCTTTGACGAGCACTCCGTTTCTCGCCGACACGCCGATGCCCGCAAAGTAGCAAAGCGGAATAGAAATAACCAGCGCGCACGGACAGGATGCAACCAGAAATGTTAGCGCCCTATATATCCAAACGCTAAACACTCCACCAAACGCGAGCGGCAGAGTCGCAAGCAAAACAGCAACACAAACAACTATTGGTGTATACCACTTTGCAAACTTGGAAATAAACTTTTCGGTTTGTGCTTTACTTTTGGTTGCATTCTCGACCATATTGACAATCTTGGTTATTGTGCTATCTTTCTCGGATTTGGTAACTTTGCAAACGAGCACGCCCTCACCATTGATATATCCGCTGAGAAGTTCGCTGCCCTTTTCAGCAAAAAATTCCTTGCTTTCACCAGTGATAACGGCAGTACTGAGCGACGAATTTCCTTCCAAAACAACGCAGTCGAGCGGAACTTTTTCGCCTGGCTTAATCCTGATTTTATCTCCAACCTTAACCTCACCAACAAGCACGAGCCTCTCCTCTTGCCCATCAATCAAGTTCGCGCTCTCCGACTTTATCTCCATAAGCGACGAAATGCGCCTTCGCGACTTGCTAACCGCATAGTCCTCAAACATCTCGCCAACCGAATATAGCAGCATCACGGCAATGGCTTCAATAAATTCACCAAGCACGAGTGCACCAATCGTTGCAACCGACATGAGAAAATTCTCGTCAAGCACCTTACCCCTGAAAATGTTTCGAATGGCGGTGTATAAAACTTGAATTCCAACCGCCAAATACGCAACAACAAAAAGCGTCACTTTCAGCCAATAAAGCGGTATGAAATATGCAGCCACTCCCAAAGCCAAAGCAACGAAAATTTTTGTGATATCGAAAATCTTTTCAATCTTTTCTTTTTTTGCTTCTTTTTCTTCGTTGCTTGTGTCAACTATTTTTATTGAACTATCGAACTTCGTGATGGTATTTTCAACATCTTCAATAATCTTGTCTGCGTTCTTGTTTTCAACTTCAATTGAAACAATTCTCTTAACAAAATCAACGCTTGCATTCAAAACGCCATCAACCTCTTTCACCTTGTCTTCCAGGTTAACGGCGCAGCCCGCACAATGTATTCTTGTCAGTTTTATGTCTTTTTTCATGGTTTTTTCACTCTCTCACATGGTTTTTTGCGATTTTTAGAAATTCAGCGATATGCGCATCTTTCAGCGTGTAAACAACCTCATTGCCTCTTTTGAGAGTTGAGAGAATGTTTGCTTCCCTTAAAATTTTTAGCTGGTGCGAAATAAGCGATTGCGATGCAGAGAGCAAGCAGCAAAGCTCGTGCACACATAAACTCTTTTTCATGAGGCAATAAACAATGCCGAGCCTGTTCTTTTCGCCAAGAACTTTATAAAGCCCGGAAACTTTTTCAATCAAATCGAAATCTTCCTTTTCCATACTCACTCCACATGGTAAAGTATATGAACAGATTTTCATATTGTCAACTCTTTTTCACAACTATATGAAAAAATATTCATATAAATTCGTTTGCCAGCGGATTTACCTTTATGTTATACTATGAAAAAGGAGTATTAATATGTCTGAAAAAGCACCTTTGATAAAACAAGACAAAGCCTACGAAGCAGAGGTTTTGAAAAAATTCGATGAATTTAATAACAACGGGAAAAAGACTCTCGTCTATTTTGGCGACACCTTCTTCCCTTGCATGGATGGCGTTATCGTTGTTATGGACAACTACGCAACGAAACTATCCAAATATTATAATGTTGTTCTGGTTTGCCCAAAACACAAAGGGCTTGTCAGCAACCAATCCGACTATGTTGTGCTTGGCGTAAAGAGCCACTACTTCAAGTTTGTTAACTATGACCTTGCCTTTCCTGGCAACGACCACTTTTTGAAAAAGGCACTCAAAAAACTTAGAATAGATATTGTTCACGCCCACAGCCCTTTCACCCTTGGAAAGTTTGGCGCAAAACTTGCAAAGAAACGCAGCGTTCCATTTGTTATGACCATGCACAGCCAATATAAGCAAGACTTCCAGCAATATGTGAAGTCAAAATGTATTGTCAACATGCTAACAAACAACATTCTCAAACCTTTCAAGATGACCGATGAAGTTTGGACAATGCATAACGGAACAGCCGATGTCTTGAAATCCTATGGCTACAAAGGGAAATTCTTCCTCATTCCAAACGCCATCTCACAAACACCACCAAGCAACAGAAAGGAACTTGTCGAGAAATTCAATGAGACATATAAAGTTGATAACAACATGCCTGTGTTCATGTTCCTTGGCAGAATAGTTGCTCAAAAAAATGTATTTTTTATCGTTGATGCGCTCAAGGTTCTTGATGAAAAAAGTCAAGACTTCTTAATGTTCTTCATCGGCAACGGTCCGCAACTTAATGACCTTAAAAAATATGTTGAAAACAAAGGCCTTTCAAAAAAGGTGTTCTTGCTTGGCAGAATTGACGACAGGGCTTTGCAATCCATGTACTACCAACGCGCAAACCTCTTCCTCTTCCCAAGCCTCTACGATTCTTCGTCTATTGTTCAAATTGAAGCAGCGCTTCATCAAACCCCAAGCGTGTTTATTAAAGGAAGCGTCACCTCAAGAACTGCCACCGACAGAGTCAACGCCTACATGAGCGAAAACTCCGTTGAGGAATATGCGAACACAATTCTTTCAGCAATCAGCAATAAAGAGGAACTTGAAAAGATTTCACAAAACGCTTTTGAGCAAATCTATAAGAACTACGACATGATTGCAACCATGGCTCATGACCGCTATGAACAATTGATGGCCGAAAAACAAAAAACGCAAAAATAAACAAAATAAAATAGAAAAAGCACTTCAAAAGTGCTTTTTTCTTAACATTTTATTGTCACTTTCTCAATTCTTGAATACGCTTCATCAACCAATTTGTCAAATTCAAACATGCTCTCCTGCTTCTCAACATTTTCAAGTTTTGGTTTTATAATAGGACTCTTTGGAACAAAGACCGTGCAGCAATCCTCATATGGGCGAATAGAGATATCGAAGCAATCAATCTTTTTGCTAATCTCAATTGTCTCCTGCTTGTCGAACGCAATGAGTGGGCGCATGATTTGTATGTCTTTCACAATGTTGCCAACAACGCTCATACTCTCAATAGTTTGGCTCGCAACTTGCCCCAGACTCTCTCCAGTTATGATCATCTTGAACCCCTTTGCCTTTGAAAGGCGCTCAGCAATTTTGAACATAGCGCGCCTAAGCAAAGTTATATTGTAGTCACTCTTGCAATGCTTGTTTATTTCTTCTTGATAATGCGTCATTGGGCACATGTATATCTCAACCTCACCGCCATTATATTGAGCAAGTTTCTTGGCAAGTTCTTCAACTTTTAGTCTTGCGAGTTCGCTTGTGTACGGGAAACTATGAAAGTGAAGAGCATGAATTTTCGTGCCACGCTTTGCCATCATATAACCAGCAACGGGGCTATCAATCCCGCCCGACAAAAGCAAAAGTCCATCACCCGCCGAACCAACTGGCATTCCACCAATTCCAAAGTAT
>CANQQH010000029.1 GCA_947625955.1 uncultured Clostridia bacterium
ACAGGTACGCCTGAGATTGCAAGAAAGAGTACGGCTATCATCAACGCCAGCCAATACTCGCTCATCTTCGCGCTTGCTCCTCACGATATCAACGACCTTGTTGCGCTCTATGAAAAAGCTGGTCAAATCAACGAAAAAGAGCAAGACACCATCACAACCAACCCTCGTGGAAAGGCATTCTTCATGACCGGTCCATATTCAAGAACAAATATCGACATCATCGTTAACGATAGGGTTCGCGATTTGTTCGAAAACAAAGATTACAAGTCTATTTATAGAGACGACTAAACAAAACAACTAGCAAACTCCAAAAATCAACCAAAGGAAAAGCAAAGAATAGGAATGACCAACTTCATTTTCAAACTTAATATGCTTTTGTGTGGCAGAATCGGCGCTGCCTCTTATTTGGGTGCCGACGGTGATGTTCAAAACACAATTGAAGCAACCGAAGCTGTTGGTCAATCTTTCAGCTTGATGTTTGATAGCCTTATTACTTTGGTTGACAGGTTTATCTATACCATTTGCAACTTCATTCTCAATGTTATTGAACTCATGCAGTTTGTTTTCCAAACGTTCTTGGGAGTTTCAAATAACATTGAGGACTATGTTGTTCTTGACAGGCGCAACCCGCTTGTCAGCTTCCTAACGAACGAGACCGTGCTCACGGCGTTTAGGAGCATTTTAGGGGTTGCGGTTGTTCTCATCATCGTTTTCACAATCTATTCGATTATTCGCAGCGAATATAATATCGCTCTTGATGAAAATCTTGACGCGAACAACAAAAATCGTATCTTCGCCCGCTCGCTTCGTTCCTTCTTCATTCTTGGAATGTTCCCACTATTCTTGCTCGTTGGCATAATCCTTGTCAACGCTATTCTTGCAGGCTTTAACGACATTCTGCGTGGGAGAGAGAACACGACGATCGCCGGGCAGATTTTCACCACTAGCGCCTATTCCGCGAACAATTATAGGCGGTATGCCGATAATAACTCGCGGTTCCCGATAATAATCAATTTTGAAGACCCCTATGCGTCGGGGCTGATGAAAGGCTATTCAACAGAAGAGCTGAACAGAATCTATAAAAACTTCCAGCCAACTGGCAGAAAGATCTATGACCACTATGCAGATATGGACTTCGAAGGCTTTGAAAACACGGTCACATATCGCAATAACCGACTCTATAACCAGGCAACCTACAGCGGCTTTGAAAAGTTCGTTTGCACGCGTGAGCAATACTATGTTATGGCAGACTTCATCGACTATGCCGTGAAGACCAACCTCAAATACTATATCAAGAACATGAAAGATGAAGATATCAACTGGAAGTATGTGTCCGACACTGTCTATAACAAAGACGAACAAACGCTCAAAATCACCTATAAAGACGCGTCGAACATCAACAACGGCAAAGAGTACACCGTTATCTATTCGTCAACCGACAGCGACATCGCGACCCCAATTGGAGATGCTGTGAAGACAATCTCTGCACTCCTTGGCATTGGCGACTACGCTGACTACACTTTCAACGCGCTCAAACGCCTTGACGACACAATCAACGTTGTTGAGTGGAGTGGTGACAGCGTGCTTTTGAAGTTCTCAAATGAATTTGTTTCAGCATATAGAAGCAACAGCGTGCAAAATATGATAAAAGTGCTTGAAACAAGCGCGTCTGACCAAGTTCTCCTCTATGAACTGGCAAGATACAAGAATAATAATACCATAACTTGCACGATAGACGAGTTCCTTTCCGATGGCTTTGTTCTGCCAGTGAAGAAACTTGAAAAGAGAGAATATCGTGCGGAATTTAGCAGCTATATCACCTCTGATGAGCACTATGTTGTTTCGATAAACAACGATTTGTTTGTTGTTGAAAAAAGCCCTGAACTCAAAGACCGCGACGCCTATGGCGACCCATACTACACACTTGTTAAGTGTAACGCAGGAATGACTCTTTCTTCCTATAACGCCAGTGAGGCAGAGAACGACCCTGAGAATGTTTTGGCTGTTTCGGTGGGCGGCAAAAACATCTGCAACATGAAGAAAAACGACATGACTTTTGCAGATTGTCAAGTCTTCTTCCAAGACGGCAACTACCGTGGAAGCGATGGCACGCTTGTTCTTCACAAAGACCTGCTCTCGCCAGTTATCAAGCAAATGAGCTGGCCTCAAAAACTCATCAACGACCTTCAAGTTATATATAAAGATATCAACATCAACAACGAGATCGCAACGGGCAGATGGCTGACTCAAATGAGTGAGCTCTATCAACAACGCGCTGAGGGAAGTGGCGATAGTCCAAACATCGCAACAACCCTTATTCATCCGCTGGGGCTCATCATGTCTGAGTTCTTCCTCAGCGACTTTGAAAGGATTGAAGATTTCAATCTCTATGGCTCGCTCATGTTCGACTCGATCTACGACGAGGACACAGTTCGTGCGCTCATGGCAAGCATTGTTGGGGAAGAGAACTATTTCCAACTCAAATATGAACTCGAATATTTCACCGAAATCTTCAATGTTATGTTCGCGCCTGTGCTCGACGAGATTGCCTATAACGAAAACTTCCAGCTCCTGGATGGCAACGAGGCAAGCGTGAAGCTCTATACCTACAGGGCGTATCTCGCATCTTTGCTTCTCAGTGCGTCGGGCGCAAACTGGCTCTACGACACTGCCGTCACCTTGGTTGGTTCAAGCGACTTTGCTTATGATATCTTGGCAAAAGATAAAAATGACATAACTACTGGTGCATATAAGAAGTATAATGACCTTGATGGAAAATATAAAAAAGGCAAATTAAGTCTTGCCAATATTCTAGCAAGCCAAATTGAACTCTATAAGAGATACCATAATGAGGAAAATGGTGACAATGCCGTTTTACCTGAATATTTCACAGCACTCAGGAACTACATGGATGAAGAAACTGGGGGTAAAATATTTGATGGTGCCAGCGGTTTTAATTTCGAACAGATGCTGCAAAGCTGGGTGAGTGAAGAGGTAAAGGCAAAAGCATCAAACCAAGCGTACTATGAACTTTATAAAGCATATAACAAGGTGCTAGAATTTCAAAATAGTACTGATAAAGATATCTTTGAGCGTTGCAGGTCACTTTTGCAAGTGGTTGACGCATCAGTTTTTCAAACACCTTGGGAAAGCAAAACAACACTTTTGCAAGGAAATGACATTTTCGGCGTCGCTGACAGCCTCTATTTGACTGACTATCTCAAATCAACAGCAGATAATATTCTCGCTGATGCAAAAGAAATTCTTGGTGGTCAATATTCAGGACTTCAAAGTGCAATTGAGACCTATTGCGGGGAAATAAAGGCTTTTGCGCAAAGCAGAGCCTACTATTTGGAAGAAGATCAATCCTATAAGTTTGTTGGGCAAATGCAAGACCTTCTCGACACTGTGGAGATGTATAAAGACCAAATCATTAACCTTTTCAGAGAACGTAATCCAGATAGTAGTGAAAAGTCGTTAAATGAATTGCGAGAAAGCTTGATATATGACAATGCAGCGCGAGTTGTTAACAATGAAGATGCGACCAGAAGTGTCCTTAAAAAAGTATTTGGTGGTAAGCTCGACAACGAAACAGAAGATTTCCTCGATCGTTACTATGAACTCTTCAATGGGCTATACAGAGCATATTTGAATGTTATGAGGCTCAACAGGTACTATATAACCTATGCAGCGAGCGCAAACGCGCGCCTCAACTCAAACCCAATTAAGCTCGACGTCGTTGTTAACCGCCATCACTACACGGTTGGAACCAACTATACCATTGCCAAGTTTGTTGAATATGTTCTCGGCTATGAAACACTTGTTGAGAGCGGCTATGAGCCTGTCTTCATTGAAAAGGACTACGCCGGGCTTGTTAGTGCAGTTGTAGAGGATTCTACGGGGGAAGGAAACGATGCAAAAGTTGTTAGTGTTAGCAGCTTCAATGTTTTGCAAGACTTCTTGTGCGGGCTTGGAAACATCAGCGCGCAAATCTATCAAATGACCAACTTCACAAACCTCACAACCTCTGCGCACGATGAGATTTTGCTCGGCGCAATGCAAGATAGCGACGCAGCTGTTAACAAAGACATTGCAAAGACCATGCTCGAAATGCTCATTAACAACGACTATTTGCCAGGCGATGTTATGATGGCGCTGTTTGATATAAGTCAAGATTCTGTTGCAAACTATTCAAACAAAAGCCTCAGCAATAATGAAATCATCAAGACTTTGGCTTTGGACGCAATTGACTACACGAAGTCTGCAACCCCAGTTGCTGCTGCTGACAGAAACACATATAACAACGCAAAACTCAATGCGGTTCTCAGCTACCTCTTGCTTTCAGATAATGTTGTTGAAAATCCGGGTTATGTTGACTACTCGCGCTTAACTCTCAAAGATGTTCGCCTCAAATGTTTGAAACTTCTTGCCGACTTTGAAGAGCAGGAAGGGGAAACAGTTGAGCAAAATCAAAAACGCTATATGGCTCTCTTCGCTCTTGCTTGCTCGGATTGGTTCACAAATGGCGGCACCGGAAACCTCGCCGAAAGTAATCTTGGAGCAAAAGACAATTCATGGTTAGAAGAAAGGCGCGAATTTATTGTGAAGCTTGAACCAAATCGTTTGGCGCAAGCAACAATTTTGCGTTTGGCTGGGCTCGAAAACAGGCCATACACCGATCTTGTTCACGCTGAATACACCATCGACTTCAACCGAAAGGGCTCGGATGAAGCGAACGGAAGCGTGTTCATCATCTGCACCTACGACACTGAAACCAGGGAATATATTCCTTTCATGATGAGTAATGTTAGGGGTGCGAATGGTGACAATATTCTTCCACCAGACGAGGACGGCGAAACTTGGGTCACCAAGTATAAAAATCGCAACTCCTTCTCCGAATACTATTCGGCTGAGGGTGATGAAAATGCTCCAATGTTCTATCCTGTTATTGCAAGGGGTATTGTTGACGGAAGTGGCTACCCAACGGCAATAAGAGAGAACGAGGGATTCATTGAATTCTATCGTGACGATATTGTGATGCGCGAGGCTTCGAATGTTGGGCTTGAACAATACTATTTGTCGCCAAGCCAAATTCGAACTTCATATAACGTGTTATCGCTCGTTACAAACTCAATTTCAAAGTTGTTCACAGGCAAAACCTTGGTTGAACATCTTTCAAAGGTTCCTCGCTTCATGGCGCACTCGGATCTTAACTTCCTCTATGGTGTTGACAGGGTGGTTGACGACTCACTTGAAAACGGCTACACAATCATGAGCTTTAATTTCGACGAAAGCGCCTGCGTTAAGATGGACAATCTCTATTCGCTCAAAGAAATGAGCATGCTTGTTTTGATAATTGGAACAGTTTCAATGCTTCTTGCTTTGTGGAAAGGTTTGTTTGGGGTTGTTCAGCGTGTGTTTGATATCACGGTTTACTTCCTCTTGGGACCTGTTGCAATCTCAACGCTGAACCTCAGCACAGATAGTTTCGACTCGAAAACTAGCAGCGTTAATGAAAACACTTCGCAGATTTATGGCAACTGGAAGAACACGATGATTGCCAATGTTGTGAGCGTGTTTGCCTATGCGATTGGCTTCAACATATTCTTTATCGTGGTGCCGGTCATAAGTCAAATGACGCTGTTTGACAGCATGGCATCCTTCGCGGCGCTTCCAGTGTTCAATAAAATTAGTGTTGGGTTCATAAACGAGGTTGCAAGGCTCATATTCCTGATTGCCGCATCCTACTTGTGCGTTGAGGCTCCAAAGATGTTTGCTAGCATGACGCAAACAACAAATGGCTTCGAAACTGGCGCCAACACTCTCAAAAACATCAAAAACACTATCAACTCGGTTGGCGATGTTTGGAGTGGACAGATGGCTCTCGACTCTGTTGCAAACGCAAAGGAAGCAATGAAAAGCTTCGTTCCTGGCTCGCGTATTGCTGATGAAATTAAGGCAAGGAAGAAGCAATTTGAAGTTGTGAAAACCGAAAAAGCAATCAAGGCTGCGGCAATGGCAAATGGTGTTCCACCAGATGTCGCAGATAAGGCGGCAAAGAAAGTTGCCGACGCAATGGTTGCAAAAGAAGGCGCCGAAAAAGCATACAAAGAAGAAAGAAATCAAGCAAGGGCTAATAGAAACGCCCAGCGACTTGAGGATAATGTTTCAGGAAGTGTAAACTACACGGCATCCCAAGGCCCATCAATGACTGCTGAGGAAAGAAAAGAATTTAAGCAAAAGAAGAAAGCAAATAAGAGAAGACCAAGAAGAAAAAGAAGATAGGGAGGAAGAAGATGAGATTCTCGTTTTTAACAAATTTCTGCAATTCAATCGCATCAAAGATGATGGGAATCTCTTCTCTTGCTGCCATTAACTCAAACTCGTCTATTGAAAGCCCAAATAGTTTCTGGGGAACAGTTTGGCTTTTGATTAAAAACTCTGTTGCAGATTTGGGAACCACAATCTGGGAATTTATTGTAAGGCTCATCTATTTCGTTATGAAGTGGGTGCTCACAGTCATAGACTTTCTCTTCATTTTCTGCCGACAGATGATTGGGCTCAACACGGAATTTAAGAGTCTTGACGAAATCACAAGCCAAGATCTGATTTTCAAGTTCGTTTTCAACGACACGGTTATTCGGGTCATCAAAGGAATGATTGGGCTTGCAATTGTTTTGATAATATTCTTTGGAATATTCGCAATCATAAAGTCCGAATACGACTTTGCGTCAAACGGCTCACCAAACTCAAAGAACAAAGTGTTTGCATCCATGCTCAAATCGCTATTTTTGCTCGTGCTTGTTCCCGTTATCAGCATTGGCGGAATAATCATGTCGAACGCGCTTCTCAAAACGCTCTATATGGCAACGGCGGGTGGGGCAGACACAACTCTTGGAACGCAGATTTTTGTTGCCTCGGGCTATAACTCGCAGGCCTACCGGCTCTACGCCGATAATGATTTGAAGATTCCAATAACCTATAATTTTGAAGATGTGAAAGACACAGTTCCAATCAACTGGGCGGCAAACGCTGATGCTGGCGAACTTGACAAGGCTTATCAAGCGTTTAACGCCTCAGACGAATGGAACTTGGGTCTCACAACTTTTGTTATGTTCCAAACCAATGGTTTTTCTCAAATGTCAACCATTGACGAGCTCGACGAGGCTGCAAAAGAGGCGGGCGGAGCTAGCTCATATCATGGGCACTATGATATTGGCCTTTTCTCAAAGCGCGCAGAATACTATGTTATGGCAGATGTTATGGACTACGCTTTGAAGCAAAACAAGAAAATATATTTCAAAACGGCAGAAGAGGTTTATGAAAGCTACTATTCAGTTTATAACGACGCTTCGTTGCCAAGCAGCGTGAGAAACTCTTTGCCAAACTACATGCCAATTCAAAAAAATGACCAAAACACTTCATATAACTTTGAAGTTTCATATCTTGGCGACAATAAAGCAACTTCCTATTCGCATTTGGCGGGCACAAGAGACGAGGCAAATGGCGCAGTCTTCTTGGTTGCCGTTGAAAAGAATATAGATTTTGTTGACGTTGCTGGGGAAGAACAGCACAGAAGCTATTTCTATCCATTGATTTCGGGCGAAAACTTTTATAGCGACTACTATGGAAGAACAAGGCAGCTTGCCGTTGCAAAAGGTTTCTTTGATGAGGGCAGATACCCAACCGCGCTCAAAGAGGAAGACAATGCCGTTTTGTGCTATCGCGACAAGTTGAATATTCCAACGCTTGCAAACCTTTTTCCAATAATATCCTATGATGTTCCACCAGACGGAACAACACGCAATCTTAATAACCTCATTATAAAGGGCGGGTTCAAGCTCCTGACAGGGGTTGACCCAGATCAAATCATCCCATATGTTTACTACTCATTCGATATTTTCAACCTCTTCTCAAAAAAGGCGTATAATATCATGAGTATCGAAAACGGTGGCATTCATCTTGACTACTTTTTCAGCCAGAAGAATTTCACAATTGACAACCTTTATGAACTGAAAGATTTCAATATCGTGATTTTGATATTCGCATGCGTCATTCTTCTTGGATTGCTGCTTCGCATGATGTTTGGTCTCGCTCGGCGCATTCTTGATATAACGCTGCTAGCGATAACGTATCCTGCCGTGCTTTCGACCTATCCGCTAGATAACGGCTCGCGATTCACTTCTTGGGTTTCAAGATTTGTTTCAAAGCTGCTGTCGGTCTATGGCATTGTTATTGGCATCAATATTGCGCTTTTGATTGCTCCAATCATTGATAGAATACAAATCATAACTCCAACAATGATTGAGCAAAATCAACTCTTGAATATTCTGCCAACGGGGCTCACCGCAATGTGCCTCAATGCCTATGTTCACATCATGTTCACTCTTGTTTTGTTCAGCTCAATAAGGGGCTTCGCGGCAACAATATCTTCAATTGTTGCAAACGCAAAGGAACAGAACGACGACATCATTGCGTCTGGTGATCAGGTTGTGAAAGACCTTGCCAAGATTCCAAAAGGTATTGGCTATGTTGTTTCAGGTCAAATCCTGTTTGACGCCGCGGGCAAGGCTTTTAAAGTTGCGCAGAACGCAGTTCCGGGCGGTGCTCTTGTTGCTGATATAATCTCGAAGAAAAAGCATAAGAACGACATGATGAAGCACGACCTAAAAATTGCAAAAGCCGAAGAAGAAGTTGATAAACTTGTTTATAAATACACGCATCCTGATGAGGATGAAGAAAAATCTGATAACGATAGTTCTAATAGCAGCGGCGGTAACTCAGGCGGCGGCAATAATGGGGGCGGTTCAGGTAACAGCTCCGGCAATGGCTCGGGCGGCGGCAATGCTGGTGGTAATGCAGCTGGCGGTGGAGCCGGTGGTGGAAGCAACCCAGGTCTTGGCATGAGAGACTATGTTGAACTTGGACGAGCTATGTTTGGAAAGACATCAAAAGAATTTCAACCTGCAAGAACAGCTGCTGATTTCCAATATAGGCCAAAAGAAAAGCAAGAAAATCCTTCCTTTGAAGACAATATCAGGGTGCACACATTCTCGGATGGTGCAAGATCGGTTAAGGATGGTGCCAAAGCAGTCAAGGAAAAAGCCGAAAAGAGGCGTGAAAAGAAAGCCGCTAAGAATGGTAATAGCGGACAATCGAATGGAAATTCACAGAACAACCAAAACGACGGTCAAAACTCAAATTCGGGCTCAAATGGGCAAAATAATCAAAACGGGCAGCAAAATAATCAACAAAACCAAAACAACCAACAAAATAATCAGCAGAACCAGAACAGTCAGCAAAACAATCAGCAAAATCAAAATTCTCAAAATAATTCAAATGCTGGCAGCGGAAATAGCAACCAACAAAATAGTTCAAACGGGCAGAATAGCCAAAACGGACAAAACCAGTCAAACGCTCAAAATAGCCAAAATGGGCAAAACAACCGAAGCGGGCAGAATGGCTCGTCAAATAGTTCGCAAGGCTCAGGTGGGGGCGGTTCGCAAGGCTCATCCAGTCAAGGTTCTGGTGGAAGCGGTTCGCAAGGCTCAGGCACAGGCGGTGGTTCAACTGGTGGAAGTGGAGCGCAAGCTGGAAAACCTCCAAAAGCCGAAGATGTTGACATCCCACAAAGACCAAATAAATAAACAAAAAATTCAACCTTTCAGGGTTGAATTTTTGTTTTTATGCGAATTATTTGATTAATTATTGAATTTATTTGGATTTTTTTAAGAGTGGTATAAACTAGATATATAAACATTTTTGGAGGAAAATATGGCAAAAATAAAAGTTGGAATCAATGGCTTTGGAAGAATAGGAAGCCTTTTGTTGAGAGCATCGATTTTGAACAGCAAAAACATTCAAATTGTTGCAATCAACGACCCATTTTTGACTGTTGACTATGCTGCATACATGTTGAAGCACGATAGTGTTCATGGCGAGTTTGATGCAGATATCAAGGTTGAAGGAAACTATCTTGTTGTGAACTCAAACAAGATAAGATATTTCAGCGAAATGAATCCAGAAGATATCGACTGGAAGGGAGCAGGCGCTGAGGTTGTTGCTGAGGCAACAGGAAAGTTCACAAAGAAAGAAGATGCCGAGCGTCACTTGAAAGGCGGGGCAAAGAAAGTTGTTATA
>CANQQH010000030.1 GCA_947625955.1 uncultured Clostridia bacterium
CAAGATGTTTCGCATCTTGCCGTCAACGATTGGCCATTCTTCTCCTCTCCCCAAAAAACTTTCGTTTTTCGGGGGCCTTAACATAAATAAATTATCCAATAAAAACCTAACGCGGTGAAATTTGCTATACCAAGTTCTCCGTAAAAACCTTAGCGCGCCCAAAATGGTGCCTATAACAAGGCACAAAAAAAATTCTTGGCACGGGGTTTATTTAGACATAAATCCCTGTCAAGAATTTTTTGAAGTAACAAAGTTAGAGGCACTATTTTGGGCGCGCTAATAGCCACGGAGGGAGACGGAGGCAACACTTTCACTCAATATATCACTAAACTTGCGTGCCAAGGCAATATCAATAGGTTCAAGACCGAGATTCTCACCAATAAGGTCGCCGCTATCAACGAACTTTTGAAGATATAATTTCTTTTCCCCTTTGAGTTCTTGCCCCATTTTCTCAATGTTTTTTAGCGTGTGGTAGCCTTTCACAAGGGTTGTTCGAAGTTCATAGTCAATGCCAGAGTCTCTCAAAAGTTGTAGGCTTCTTTTTATTTTCTCAACTGGCGCGGTTGGAAGCCCAGTAATCTTGCCATAGTCGTCGAAATTATTCTTGATGTCCATCGCAACATAGTCTAGCAAGTTTTCACTAAGCAGCTCTTCAAGTTTTGCAGGGTTTGAGCCGTTGGTGTCGAGCTTCACTTTCAGCCCAAGTTTTCTCACCTCTTTGATGAACTCTCTAAGGTCGGGTTGAAGAGTTGGCTCACCCCCACTTATTGTGACCGCGTCGAGCAGGTTTTTGCGCTCCTTAAAATAGTCAAGCACATCCTGAGTTTTGAGGGGTTTCGCCTGTCTTTTCACGAGCGAGTTATTATGGCAAAAAGGGCAAGCAAAATTGCAGCCGCCCGTGAAAATTGTTGCACAAACATAGCCCTCGAAATCCACAAGCGACACTTTTTCCAGCCCTAGAATTTCCATATTTAGTCCTCCAATGTTGAAACATATTTGCAGGCTTTTGTCGCCGCCACTGCCCCATCAGAGATGGCGGTTGTCACCTGTCTCACATCCTTTGTTCGGCAATCGCCCGCAACAAAAAGTCCTTCGCACTTGGTCTCGCAACTCTCGTTTGCGATGATGTAGCCGCTCTTGTCGAGCTCAACAAGCGAGCTGAAAATCTTGTTTTCAGGAACCTGCCCGATAGCAATGAAAACGGCCTTTGTTTTTTCTTCAAAAGTGGTCTTGTCTGGTCTCTCAAAAACAATGCTTTCGAGCGAGTCTTTGCCCTTGAACTCAATTGCCTTCACCTCGTGCATAATCTCAATGTTAGGCGTGCTTTTCACGGCAATAATCAGCGACTTTTCGCCAAAGAAGCGATTGAAAAGCGTGCGAATCTTGACCTTTTTGCAATAGCCCGCGAGCAAAAGCGCATATTGAAGCGCGCTGTTTGCGTCGCCAATAAGAGTTACTTCCTCGCCCTTGAAAAATGGACCATCGCAAATCGCGCAATAATAAACGCCCTTGCCGATGTAATTTTCCTCGTTTTCAAGCCCCAAATGTCTGTGTTTTGCCCCGGTCGCGACAATCACGGATTTCGATTCATATGTGTTGTAATCGGTTGTTAGAACGAAGATATTGCCCTGCTTTTCGATTTTCTTCACATCTTCAATCTCAAACTCAGCTCCAAGTTCTGAAATTTGGTCGAAGACCTCGTCGGCAAGCTCAGCGCCAGAGATAGACTTCTTGGTTGGGTAGTTCTCGACCTTTGGGCTTTCAGCGATTTGCCCGCCGATTGTTTCCTTTTCAAGAAGCAGAACTTTTTTATTATTTCTCAAAGAGTAGAGGCATGCGGTCATACCTGCCATGCCTCCACCAATAATTATTATATCGTATGTCATGAATTATTTGAGTCCCTCAACGTATTTTTTGATTTCTGAAACATTGTTCAGCGAAACTTGCTTTCCATCGATGTTAACAAGCATTGTTGGGGCTTTTGTAACGCCATATTTTTTCGCAACCTCAGGCTCGTCAACGGCGTCAACAATCTTCACTTGCACCCCGCCGTCTTGCAAAAGTTTCTTTGCCATTTTGCAGTTTGGGCAGGTCTTTGTTGTGAAGAGGATTTTCTCATCGCCTTCAACGCCGGCATGATGCTCGCAGCCGCAGCCATCGATGTTTTCAACACTTGTTCTCACAAGCTTTGAGCGGTCGAGGTCGTAGGTTTTTCTCTCTTTGAACTCTTGCGCCTTTCCGTCGTTCCAGTTAGCAACAGGACGATAGTAGCCAGTGATACGGCTATAAACCTCAGTCTTTGCGCCACATTCAGGGCAGGTGTAGTGCTCGCCGGTGATATAGCCATGGGTGACGCAGACTGAATAGGTTGGGCTGATTGTGTAGTATGGCAACTTGTAGTTTTCAGCAATCTTTCTCACAAGGTTCATGGTTGTTTTCCAGTTGTTGAGCTTCTGGCCAAGGAAAGTATGGAAAACAGTTCCCGAAGTGTAGAGAGTTTGGAGCTTGTCTTGAATGTCAAGAGCCTTGAAGATATCTTCGGTGTAGCCAACAGGAAGGTGGCTGGAATTGGTGTAGTATGGAGCGGCGCTGTTGTCGGTTGCAACGATGATGTCTGGATAACGCTCGCGGTCGTGCTTTGCAAGACGGAACGCTGTGCTCTCAGCTGGGGTTGCTTCGAGGTTATAAAGGTCGCCATATTGCTCTTGATAGTCGCTGAGTTTCTCACGCATGAAGTTGAGAGTCTTTTGAGTGAACTCTTGCGCTTTCTCGTGCGAGAGGTCCTCACCAATCCAAACGGCGTTGAGGCACGCCTCGTTCATACCAACAAGACCGATTGTTGAGAAGTGGTTGTTGAATGTTCCAAGATAGCGCTTTGTGTATGGATAGAGCCCTGCGTCGAGGAATTTCGTGATCGCTTGACGCTTGATTTTGAGCGAGCGAGCAGCGATGTCCATCATGTGTTCAAGGCGCTGGAAGAACTCTTCCTCTGTTTTTGAAAGGTATGCGATTCTTGGCATATTGATAGTAACAACACCAACCGAACCTGTGCTCTCACCTGAGCCAAAGAAACCACCAGATTTCTTTCTGAGCTCTCTAAGGTCCAAACGAAGACGGCAGCACATCGACCTAACGTCGCTTGGCTCCATGTCGGAGTTGATATAGTTCGAGAAGTATGGGGTTCCATACTTTGTTGTCATTTCGAAAAGCAGCCTGTTGTTTTCAGATTCATCCCAGTTGAAATCGCGAGTGATTGAATAGGTTGGGATTGGGTATTGGAAACCGCGTCCGTTGGCATCGCCCTCGATCATGATTTCGATGAAGGCTTTGTTAACCATTGCCATTTCTTTCACGCAATCTTTATACTTGAAGTCTTGCTCAACGCCACCAACGATAGCATTGAGTTCGGCAAGGTCGTTTGGAACGGTCCAGTCGAGAGTGATGTTTGTGAATGGCGCTTGTGTTCCCCACCTTGAAGGAGTGTTAACGCCATAGACGAATGACTGGATGCATTGCTTAACTTCTTTATATGAAAGGTGGTCTTTCTTAACGAATGGTGCGAGATAGGTGTCGAACGACGAGAACGCTTGCGCACCTGCCCACTCATTTTGCATGATACCAAGGAAGTTAACCATTTGGTTGCAAAGTGTGCTCAAATGGCTTGCAGGTGAACTTGTAATTTTTCCCGGAACGCCACCAAGACCTTCTTGAATGAGTTGTTTGAGCGACCAACCAGCGCAATAGCCGGTGAGCATTGAAAGATCGTGGATGTGGATGTCGGCATTTTTGTGGGCTTGCTCAATCTCTTTGTCATAAACGTCGCTGAGCCAGTAGTTGGCAGTGATGGCACCTGAGTTTGAAAGAATAAGTCCGCCAACAGAATATGTAACGGTTGAGTTCTCTTTAACGCGCCAGTCAGCGAGATTGAGGTATTTGTCAACCGTGAACTTATAGTCAAGGAGAGTGTTCTTGATGTTTCTTATTTTCTCATGATCTCTTCTATATATGATATATGCTTTTGCAACATCTTCGTAGCCATTTTTCATCAGCACATTTTCAACAATGTCTTGAACATCTTCAACGCTTGGGATTTCGGTTGGAAACTTTTCGCTCAAATAAACTTCGGTTATTCTTGCCATTTTCTTGCAGTCTTTGATTTCGCCATCGCCAATGTTCATCATTGCTTTTGCAATCGCATTTTCAATCTTTGTGATATCATAATCAACTAATCTTCCGTCTCTTTTTCTAATCTTTGTTAACATATTTGTTTCTCTCCTTTGTGTATAATTTTTTTGCGCCCCTGTTTTCGAGGTGGTGACTCTAAAATAACACAACACAAGATATAGTGTCAATTTTTTGAGGCAAAACACAAGATATGGTGTTTTTTTGTATATTTTGCACAAATTCCTTTCATCCACAATGTTTTGCTTGCTTTGTTAATAACTTTTAGCAAAGAAAAATCGCCAGGAAAAATTCAAAATTAGCTTAGGAAAATAAGTCGAAATCAAAAATATAAAAAACACCTAAATTTTTCGCGATTTTTTGCATTTTAGTAATTTTCGAAATTTTATTTTTTTGAGTTTTGGGGCTCAAAAAAATTTTTCAAAAATCTAATTAAAGCCAAAAAATTGTGGTAGCAAAAAGTGAAGCCTGGTGCTTCACTTCTTTTTTGATATGGATTTTGAAACTTTTTCAGTCTGTTTAACAAATCTTTTTGCGGTTGTTGCTTTGTTTTTGGAAACCTTGACGCTGAGAACAACAATGCTGAGAACAATAAATGTGCCAAGCGCGATATACCACCAGCGAACAACTGTTCCCACTCCCGCCTTCACGGCCTTATAGACAAGCGTGCCTTCATAGTAGCCGAAGGTGATGTCGCCCATTGTGTCGGTCCTGAGAAGATAGTCAGGGATGCCGCGATGGTTGAGCGCGTCAATTTTATTCACGAAGCCCTCGGTTGGATGCCCATACTTGTTGTTTGCCCCGCAGCTGACGAGCGTGTAGGACGGAACAATGAGATCTAGAAGTTCTTGGCTATTGCTGGTGTCCGAGCCGTGGTGACCGGCCTGGAACACATCAACATTTTCAAACCTGGCCTTTTCGGGGTCGGTGAGCGAGTCGAGAAAGTCATGTTCAACATCGTCGGTTGCGTCGCCGGTGAACACGAAGGCGTTGTCCTTGTATTCAAGCAGCATGACAGGTGACGCGGCGTTCTTGCTCTCCGCCGTGCCCTTGCCGTAGTATTTGGTTGGGTAGCCCGAAGTGTGCTCGGCGTAGGTGGAAATCGGCGTGTCGTTTCGAATGATTGGCGCGAAAAACTCAAACATGAACTGCGTGCCGGCCTTGGTCGATTCAATCTGTATGCCGTCGTGGTGCACAACAACCTCGGCGTGGATGTTGTTGCCATAGACCTCGTTATAGGCGGCGGTGATGAAATTTTTATAGGTGGCGGTCGAGATGAGATTCAGCTTGCTTTGGTATTCAGGCAAATCAAGATAGGCAGAGAGGTCCTCATCCTCAGTTGCGTTGCCGTTCTTATCAACAGAAATTTGGAACGGGCGATAGATGGTTTTCACATCGAAAGTTTCAAGCACTTTGGCAGCGCTTCCAACATGGTCGGCGTCCGAGTGCGTCAAGATGAAATAGTCGATTGTGCTAACTTCGAGGTTTTTGAGATAGTCAACGATGTGGGTTCCAGACTTGCTTGTGCCCGCGTCGATGAGCATGGTGGTGTTGTCTGGCAACAAAATCAGCGTGCTGTCGCCCTGCCCAACGTCGATATAGTGGATGCTCAAATCGTCGGCGCTGACCTCTTTGTCGCCAATATAGTTGCTGGGCTTGGCGCCGATGCCCAAAAAGTTTTCAATAGGCTTTGAAAAAAAGCACGATATTCCAAGCACAATCCCGAGCACAAGAATAATGAGAAGCTTGGTTGCAATAACTTTTTTGTTAGATTGCTTTGCCACTTGCATCCTCCTTCAATCCGCGAGCGCGACTGAGTTTGAGCCAAAGTTTGTTTATTTTCTTTCTTGGCTTTTGGGTCACGAGGCGCAAGATTGCGTCTTTGTTTTGCATAACGGCATCGTAGCCAGCTTGAACCATGGCGTCGATGTCGCCAAGCTTACTCGACGAAAACATTTGAAGCTCAGGCTTCAAAACGAGGTCGGCGAACTGCAAAGTTTTTTCAACATTCGCCTGCATGATGACCCCAAGCGAGCTTTTCAAAACGTCCATGAGTTTGAGAGAGTCCGTGCCCTGCCCCCTGCCGCGATTGACCTCTATCGCAATCACGACATTTGCGCCCATGAACCTGACAACGTCCGCAGGAACAGTACAGGTGAGCCCGCCGTCCACAAGGTGCATATCGCCATAGACAACGGGGCTGAACACGCCCGGAACCGCACAACTTCCCGAACTTGCTCTTGAAACGCTACCACTTGAAATGTTGACCTGCTTGCCACTGACGATGTCAACGGCAACAATGGTGAGCGGCTTTTTGAGCTCGGAAAAAACTATATCTTTTTGAAAGATTTTCTTCAATACTTCTTCAATATTTTCGCTGTTAGACGGCTTCCAAATCAGCTTGCTATCGCGTATATCTTTGGTTTTGAGTTTTTTGAGCTCTGCGACCATTTCGTCGGCGTTGAACCCCGCCGAATATAGCGCACCAACCATTGAGCCGGCACTCGTGCCAGCAACAAAGTCCGCCTCAATACCCAGTTCCTCAAACGCCTTTATAACGCCAATGTGCCCAATACCTCTGAGCCCACCACCGCCAAACGCAACACCAAGCTTCACGCCCTTGTGCTTTATAACTTTTCCGTTTTCATCAAACTGCTTTCTTTTGAATATGTTCATGATTATATTATAAGTTTTCATTAGTGAAAAAGCAAATAATTTTTTATTTGTTTTGCGAGGGGCTCGCCCCTCGCGCTCCCATCTTCGCTTGCCGAAAAACAAGTTTTTCGACAAGCGTATCTGAGCACAAAGGTCTCCTCACCAAATAAAAAAACGGTGTAACCTCTTTAACGGTTACTCCGTTACAATAAATGTTTACAATGTAAACGATAACTCTGTTGCAGATATTTGTTAGTATAAAAAAGCAGATTGGGAATTATTTTAGAGATAAAAGGCTCTTAACAGGTTTTTGCCTACACTACTGCTGTGGCAAAGTTCTGCTAAGAGCCTTTTGGCCTAAAAGAAACCCAAGGTGCGGCTGCTAGGCAGCGACGCGCAAGCGCGCCGCAACTCTTATCGGATAGAGATAGAACTTCTTGTTATCAAAGAAGAGGTTGTCTTTTTCTTTTTCATGAGGCTGATTTTCCTCAATTTCGGCGTCTGCGTTGTCGTCTGCTTTGAAAGTTCGCCCTGCAAAATTAGCATCTCGCAAATCCATAGTATAATCACCCGTCATTTCTAAGAATTTAACATTTCGAAAACCTGGACTGTTGGCAAAGTAAGTTTTTATATTGAACCATTGATTGACCACATTATTATGATCATGAAAATCCGTGGCACTAACTGGCATCCACCTTTCCCTTAGACCCTCAACCAAATCTTCTGTGTAGCCTTTATTTCCTGATAAAGTACTATAACTCCAAGAGCCCCAAGATCCTGAAGACCCCCAATATATGGCATTTTCAAAAAGTCCAGTGGAGAGAACCCAACTGCCTCCACCAAATTGGGCATTAATATACGAAAGAATGTAATCCCATTGATATGTCAAAAGATCACATCCTGCCAAAGATTTCCAAAAAGCGAACATAAATGGTTCAACACTTGTACTTGGGCTATAATTTCTACCTAGCCATGCTCTTAATAATCCTCCACATTTTGCTGTTTCGTTAGCAAACACATCAAGACTGCATATGATGCAATTTATATTTCCCCAGTTGTCGTGTACAATTGCATCTCCTACTGAACTACTCACGTCGCTATAATACACATTATCAATTCCAGTGTCAGCACCATTAGATCTATATTGATATTCAATATAGTCAAGCAAATCTTTTATTTTGAAAACATCATCTGTATGGTTATCAATTATAATATTGCGTCCGCCCCATTTTTGAGGAGCATTCTCTCCAAACAAAGCTGTGGTGCTTGCACCGTTTGGCCAAAAGACATAGTAGCCGCCATTATTATACTCTGTTCCCCTGACGCTGCTGACCTCATTACCTATTGGCATGGCCGTTACTCCTGAAATGCTACTCACTGGACCATTTTTTATAAATTGTTCAGAATACCAATCAGTTCTTGTCGTTGAATCAATATAAGTACCTTTCGGCGCCGCCAACATATCTCCAACGCAAATCCAAAAGTTATTTATGTTTGAAGTCGTTGCCGACGATAAAGTTATATAGGGTTGCATGGCTGCATAAATTTCTTCGGTTGTATATTCGTCATAATATGCAGCATCAATGATCGGTGCATCATATTTATTTGTGTGGTTATAGTTTGCCACAGACCCTGCATAAATCGCGCCATATATCATTATAGCTTCGTTTCTTGTTAGTTGTTGCCTGCCAATGCACCCAACTGTTAGTTTTGGGCTATTTGAGTGAAGATTTGTACAATTGACATAACAAGAAATATTACTTGTTGGATATATCGTTGTATATCCCTCGCTATCCTTCGAACCAGAAGGCATATCTAGATCATAAATATAATATCCAAGAGGTGGGTAAACTTGAATTTCGTTGTCGCCAACAAAGATTCTTCCACCCAAATATCTTATCTTTGTTCCAGGTTTATAATAAACATAATATCCGTATGATGTCCCACTACCTTTAACCTTTTCAACGCCATTGCCAGCAACTTTACCACTATAATTACTACCACTATAATTAAACACAAATGACAATGTATTGTAATTACTTTCAAATTTGGCAGTTATAACCGTTCCAGGAGCAAAAGTTTTTTCGCTTCTTGGCAAGCTGTTGTCAAGAGGCTTTCCATCAACAAAGAAGCCAACAAATCTTGAACCAGAATTTGGAACAGCCACAGCAAACCATGGATCACGCTGTTCACCTGCAACTCCATCAAAAGTACCACTATAACCATCATCCTCAGCCAAGAATTTACTAAATTCATAAAGAGTTAATGCGTTCATAGGTCGTCCATTATATCTTTCATTCCACCCAACGTCCCAGTAGTAATAAGTTATACCATAACCAGCCGTATAAGTACTTCCCACCTTGCCAGTTGGGAAAGTTGCAAGACTGGTTCCCCCAGCAATTCCCCCATTGCCCTCAGCAACAACCACTATGCCAGTTACTTGAACAACAACATATGTTGTTCCACCTGATGTTTGAGTTGTTGTGGAAAAACCGCTTGGAAGAGAATAATCGCTCGACGAAAAAGTAACACCACTTGCGAGTTTTGCAATCCTGGTGCCAACATTGATGCCATCAAAGATGATGCTGAGTGGCGATGTTGGCTTCTTATTTATGTTTATCATAGTGTTGGTGTGGATTGTGCCTGAGATAGTTCCACCACCATAGTTGAAAGTTCCACCTGAGATATAAATGGCGCTGCCGCTTGTTGCCGTGTTGTTTTGTATGGTTCCGCCAGTCATGGTGAAAGTTCCGCTGCTGCCAACATACACGCCTCCGCCATAGGTTGCGCTATTTCCCTCTATTGTTCCGCCGTTCATGGTGAAAGTGCCGTTAGTGACAGACACGCCTCCGCCGTAGTCAACCGGGCGAGAAGATTTTATTGTGCCACTGCTGAGGGTGAACTTTGCTCCGCCCTCAATGTCAACTCCGTTGCCGTAGTCCGCGCCAAACGAGGTTTCTTTCAATCCCCCAGCAAAGAAACATACAGCTCCAACAAGCAGCGCTATTATCGGTGCCAGAATCCAAACCCTCTTTTTCATACTCTTCTCACCTTTTTAGTCTTTTGCTATTTATTCATTTTTATCATAGCACAATGACAAATCTCACCAATGTACCCAGGCAGGTACCCGACGCCAAAAAATCTGGTTAAGAAAAACACGAGCCGCTT
>CANQQH010000031.1 GCA_947625955.1 uncultured Clostridia bacterium
TGGCGGCGGCAAGGATTGTTGGGCCTTTTTCCTCTTGCGTTTCAATTGCCGGGATGGCAGAGTAGTGACCGTTGATGCCATAGATATTGTCTTTCATATCATAGTTAACAACGCCGAAGTTTTCGGTGAGACCATTAAAGTCTCTTTCAATGTTTGAAATTGAGTTGCTAATTCCAAGCTGAGTGCACATTTTGCTGAGCAGTTCTGCCGTTCCAATCTGCGGAGCACCCTTGAAACCTTCAAGAGCTTTCAGGGCAGAGTCAATCGAGCAGTCTTCTTCGCGCACAGGCGCGTTGTTGATTCTTGAAACCAGGGCATAGGCAAGCATGAACTTTTCCATGTTTGAGAGTGGGCGACCGTTTATGGTTGAAGAGTTAATCATGTCGCAACGGCTTGAAAGTTGGTCCATGCTCTTTCTCATGTTGTTTGCGCTCATTCCAGCGAACATAACACTACCAACGCCAAGGAGTTTCCATGTGAGCATGGCTGAGAATAGGTCGAGGTTGTCGTTCTTTGGTTCAGGTCTTGGTCTAGGCTCTCTTTCTGGAATTGAAGGCTCAACTTCAACAATAATATTTCTGCCGGCGATTCCAAGTTTTTGAACCATCATTTGAACTATTCTTGGATTGCGCTCTAGCACATTTGCAGGAATAGACAAAACCACTTGACGATATGGATATGCTTCAAGCTCGCTTTTCATTTCGGCAATACTTTGTTTTCTTGGTCTGAAAACAAGGCGTTTGTTTTGCTCTCTTTCAATCTCTTCCTTTTTGAGGTCGTTAGTTGCAATTTTTTCGGCTTTTTCAAAGTCGGTTGCTTTCAAAGTGACAAAGTCGTTCTTGCTGAGCTTTTTATACAAAAACTTTGCAGCCGAGCTCGAATAGACGGGTGCGCCCTTGATGTTCGACGCTTTTTTGAGACCCTCATAGTCTTTTTCGGTCATCTTGTGTTGTTTTTTGATTTTTTCGGTGAGCTTTTCCCAAGCACTTTCATTTTTCATATTTTTCTCCTCACTTATATATTTGTTATTATATAGCACTTATTGAATTGTGTCAAATAAATAAAAAATCCGCCGAGGTTAATCGGCGGCTAAAACTTATTTTTTAAGGTTGAAGAATGAATTTATTCCGTTATATTTTGCAGCGCTTCCAAGTTCCTCTTCAATTCTTAGAAGTTGGTTATACTTTGCAACTCTATCTGTTCTTGATGGAGCACCTGTTTTGATTTGCCCAGCATTGAGCGCAACGGAGAGGTCGGCAATAGTGGTGTCTTCGGTCTCGCCACTTCTGTGCGAAACAACGGCAGTGTAGCCAGCGCGGTTTGCCATTTCGATTGCTTCAAGAGTTTCGGTGAGCGTTCCAATTTGGTTAACCTTGATGAGAATTGAGTTTGCAATTGAGTTTTTGATGCCCTTTGAAAGCCTCTCGGTGTTGGTAACAAAGAGATCGTCGCCAACAAGTTGAACTTTCTTGCCAAGGCGGTCGGTGAGTTTTTTCCAGCCCTCCCAGTCTTCTTCGGCGAGAGCGTCCTCAATTGTTATGATAGGGTATTTCTCAACCATTTTCTCCCAGAACGCAATCATCTCGTCTTGCGTGAAGAGTTGCTTTGTTTTCCAGAAATAGTATTGACCCTTTTTGCCGATTTTCTCAGCTTCGTCGAACATCTCGGTTGCGGCTGCGTCAACGCCAAGCATGAAGTCCTTGCCAGGCTTGTAGCCAGCCTTCTTGATTGCTTCAACAATATTTTCGAAAGCCTCTTCGTCGCTTGCGAAGTTTGGAGCAAAGCCGCCCTCGTCGCCAACGGCGGTTGAGAAGCCCTTCGACTTCAAAACGCTTTTGAGGTTATGGAAAACTTCTGCGCACATTTTGAGCGCCTCCTTGAAACTTGTTGCGCCAACTGGCAATACCATGAACTCTTGAACATTGACCGAGTTGTCGGAGTGCTTGCCGCCGTTGATGATGTTCATCATTGGAACAGGAAGAGTGCAAGCGTTAACGCCGCCAATGTAGTTATAAAGTGGAAGACCCAAGCATTGTCTGCCAGCGTCGGCGCAAGCGAGGGAAACGCCAAGGATTGCGTTTGCGCCAAGACGGCCTTTATTTTTTGTTCCGTCGAGGGCGATCATGGTTCTGTCGATTTCAATTTGACTGAGGACATTCATTCCCAAAACTGCCTCTTTGATTTCTGTGTTAACATTATTAACAGCTTTTTCAACGCTCTTGCCAAGGTAGTTGTTTTTGATGCCGTCGCGAAGTTCAACAGCTTCAAAAGCTCCGGTTGACGCGCCTGATGGCACGCAAGCTCGACCAATAATGCTGTCTTCAACGCAGACTTCAACCTCAACTGTTGGGTTGCCGCGGCTGTCAAGGATTTGCCTTGCATGAACGTCGGTGATTTCGTAGTATAATTTCATATTGTTGTCTCCTTTATTAAAACATGAGTTTATATTAGCACTATTTGAAAGAAAAGTAAAACTTTTGGTAATTATTATTTTGAAAATTTGTTTTAATGTGGTAAACTTACTGGTGAAAAGGGGAAAAACTATGGAAAATCCACCATATACCGTTGTGAGCGACGTCTCAATGGTTGAAACAACTGTTAACAAGTCAAGGTTTATTGGCGTCACATTTCCTGTTGAAAATGTTGAGCAGGTGAAAGAGGCGCTGGGGAGTTTGAAGAAAAGTAATAAGGACGCGAAGCACATTGCCTATGCCTATCTCATCGGCTCCGACTATGCCATCGCCCGCAATAACGACGACGGCGAGCCAGCTGGCAGCGCAGGTGCGCCTATTTATCAAGCGATAAAAGACAAAAGAGTCACCAATGTTCTGGTGGCGGTTGTGAGATATTTTGGGGGCATCGAGCTTGGTAAGTCAAAGCTCACAAGGGTCTATAACGCAGCAGCCGCAAATGCGCTTGCAAACGCAAGGAAAAACAAGATGGTGTATTGCAACATCTATAAAATCTGCGTTAGTTACAGCGACTATGCGGTCTTTGGCAAAATCCAACAGCAAAATAACTTCCCAGTTCTTGAAAGAGACATCGCAACTCAAAGCATGCCTATCACTCTTTGCGCCATCCCTGCCGACAAGGCGGACAAGGCCATTGAGGAAATGAGAGTCAAGTTCAAAGACACTTCGCAAATCATAAAGGTTCGAAGCGAGTATTATAAGTTTGCGGAAGATTATCAATGATCATAACTGATATAAGCCCTCAAAAGAAGAAGGGAAGATATAATATCTATGTTGACAACGAGTTTTTTAGTGGCATCGACGCGATGTCACTTTTGCAATTCTCGCTCAAAGTCGGCTCCGAAGTTGATAAGGACCACCTGAGAGAGGTCGTCTTCGAGAGCGAGGTGCGCTCCGCGTTCGACAAGCTTGCTTCCATTTTGAAAACTCCTCAAAGCAAAAAGCAGGTGAGAGGCAAATTGCTTGGGCGCGGCTATGGTGCCGACGTTGTTGATGCGGCAATCAAGAAGGCAGAAGAATATGGCTATCTCAACGACGAGGAGTATGCGAAGATGCTGGTTTCCTCAAAGCCGCTCAAAAGCAGGCTGGAAATCAAAAATTCACTCTTCGAAAAGGGGCTCAGCCAAGAAATTATCAAGAGTGCAACCGAATGCATTAGCGAAGAAAGCGAGCGAGAAAGGGCGAAGACGCTGGCGGAAAAGTATATGAAAAACAAGGAAAATAGCGTCAAAAACATCTCGTCGCTCTATGCGTTTTTGATGAGAAAAGGTTTTAGTGGCGAAATTGTTCGAGGAGCAATAAAATGTTTTAGGACAGACCTTGACGAAATTGAATAGAAATATTTTAATTTTTAGCACTCGCGAAATGAGAGTGCTAAAAAGGGCAAAAAAATAACCACTGTTTCATTCAAAACCAAAATGAAAAATGTGTTATTTTTTCGCGGTTTGAGGCGGGTTTGAAAGGCAATATTTTTTGATAAAAAATATCGAAATGGGTATTGACATTCACTATCGGTTGTGCTAAAATACAATCATAAAACAAAAGCAATGTAAGAGTTTGCCTCATTTTGAGGCGTGAAGGAGGACAAATACATGGCAACAAGACTTCAAGAAGAAAGAAGAAATAGAAAGCAAACTAACAGGGGCGCAAAGCGCGAAGAAAAACGCGCTAGCCTCGATAGCATCAAAAACCAAGAAGGCAAGTATGCTCCAAGAGAGCTTAGGGGTTTTTATGACAATATGGATCCATCTCAAGTTGATTCGTTTGTTAATCAAATTGCCAGAGTTTTGGATGCTGCTAGCACTATCTCAAAGAACTTGAACCTTCCTATCGATCAGGAAAGACCAAATCAAGAATTTAGGCAAATCCTTAACGACGCCAGATTTGAGTTTCAAGATGGTCGCCTTGTTATAACAAAGCAAAGCGCCATTCAAGATATTTATCGCACCATTCAACCAGTTCTCGCCAATATGAGCGAGTATGCTTCATTGTCGGCTGCTGACTATGAAGATGCTTCAACTCTTGCAAAAGCTGTTTCTGCCTATGCAACTATCAAAGAAAATGCACTTGAAATAGTAGTGGCTAATATGGAGAAAAGTGGTGCAAAACTTAAAGCTGCACAAAAACAACTTGAAGAAATCAAAGCAAAGAATGAAACTCTTGGAAGAGAAATTGAAGCGCTTCAAGCTCAAGCTGAACGCGACAACAAACAATTCGCAACAATGCTCGAGCAAATGAGAGCTCTTGAAGATGCAAATGATCAACTCAAAGCTCAAATTTCTCAAGTAACAACCGAAAGAAACAACTTCGAGAATCAAAGCTATGCTCACAATAAGTCTAAAAAGAGATATAAAGCTGCAGCAGTTGCACTCTCAATCTTGGCAGCACTTGGAATCGCTGGAACTTTTGCTCACCTTAGCTATTCAAAGTCAAAGGACGCAAGAATCCAAGAACTTGAAAACAACGAACAAAGCTATCAAGCCGCTATCGTTGAAATGAACGACCTTAGAAGCGAAAGAGACGCCCTCGATGCAAAGGTTCAAAAACTTGAAGGCGACATCTTGGCTTTGCAAGCTCAGCTCACACAATCAAATGACAATGCAGATAGTTTGCAAGATCAAGTTGACTATCTCACAAATGAACTTGCACAAGCAAAACTTGACTACTTCGATGTTAATGCAAAATTGCAAAAAGCCCAAGACGATCTTGCTGCAAAGCAGAAAGAATATAATGATCACCTTGCAAGTTGCGGCCAAAAAGACGCTTCAATCAAGGACCTTCAAGATCAAAGAGATGATTTGCAAAAGCAACTCAATGATGCTAATGATGCATTGGCTTCAAAAGATGCAGAACTCACACAGAAGCAATCTGATATTGACAGTTTGAATGCAACCATCACTTCTC
Organism: uncultured Clostridia bacterium; assembly: GCA_947625955.1. Taxonomy (GTDB): domain Bacteria; phylum Bacillota; class Clostridia; order Christensenellales; family UBA1242; genus UMGS2069. The sequence goes on from CANQQH010000031.1 coordinate 5,376, forward strand.
AAAACAGCGAAATTGATAGCCTTAAACAACAACTTGATGCGGCTCTTCAAAACAACAACGATGCTCTTGTTCAACAACTCAGAGCCCAAATCGCAAACTTGCAAAAAGAACGCGATGGCTATAAGAGCCAAGTTGACGCATTAACAAAAGAAAAGAACAATCTTCAAGCTGCTAATAATGCTTTGGAGCAAGCCAAATCAACTTTGGAAGATCAGGTTAATAGCCTTGAAAATCAACTTGCTCAAAAGGATGCTCAACTTGCACAATTGCAAAAAGAAAGAGACGCTGCTCAACAACAAAAGGATGCAGCTGAAAAACAAGCAGCTGCCGCTGAAAAGAGAGCTCAAGATGCTGAAGCAAAATTGGCTAGCAAGGAAAACGAACTCAAACAAGCTCAACAAGAAAATCAAAAACTTCAAGGTGAACTCAGTCAAACCAAGTCTGAACTTGAACAAACTAAGAAAGACCTTGAAACATCAGAAAATGAAGCTGACGCACTTGAAAAACAAGTTAAGGAATTGGAAGAGAAACTCAAAAATCAACAAAATGCTAATCAAACATCTCCTTCAAATCCAAACGAGCAAAACCAAAACAACCAGCAAACCGGTTCTGGCAACTCAGAAAAAGAAGATTCTAACCCTAACAAGGGTGGCCCTGTTGAAGACAGAAACAACGATTCTGAAAACAGCAAGTAATCAAAAATCAAAAATCCAAACGAGCAATCGTTTGGATTTTTCTTTTGCCCTTTTGTTGGAATGAAAAATTCTTTGATGAAATATATGCCGTGTTGAAATCAATGTTGATTACCTTTTGAAAAGTGGTGCTAAGAGTTTTTTATAAAGCTGTATCGCGCGTCTCCTATACAAAAAACGCCAAGCAAAGGTATGAAAATCTCGGCCTTTCAAGCGAGGGGTGATGGGGCGTGGAGGAACAAAATTTTTCAAAGGTGAGAGCAAGGCGTGAGCAACGAAACTGAATTTTGAAATGAAAAAAACCATTCTTTTGGAATGGTTTTTCTACATTTTTGCTATTTTTCTTGGTGTCTATGCTCCTGGTTCACTTTGCGAGTTTGAGCGGTTTGAAAATTGAGAATTGCTTTTCATCAAAACTTTTCTTCCGTCTTTCATGCGGAAGAATAAGTCGTCGTCATAGATACAGCCAAAGTAGGCCTTTTTGTCGTTTGAGATTTCCTTCTTGCCGTTATTTTTTTCTTGGATTTTCTTGTTGTTATAGAACACCATGAGCGAATCACTATCAAGTTTTTGCGCGCCAGCTTTGATATATTCAAGAGCGGCGTTTCTTGCGTCGAGTTCGTCGAACGAGGCAAGGTATTGACTATGCGACATGTATTGCTGGTTATTGTCGAGCGCGCTAACAACCTCAATATCCTTTCTTGAAAGTTGGCTATTGTTTGAGCGCATTGAGAATTGTTTTCTGTGTTGCGATTCGTGGATGACTGTTGAGAGCATTTGATAGGCAAAGTTTGGATCTCTTTTTGCCTTTGCATCTTCAAATTGGTCAAGAATCCTCTTGTTGAGAATGATTGCACCTCTGTTTGGCTCATATGATCCGCGCTGAAGTTTCCTTTCGGTGTAGGTGAGGTTTTCAAACACAACGGCGCAAGGCTCAACGCCCTCTGACTGCAAGTATTCACTCGCAGCGGCTTGAAGCAAATCTTTCACACTTTCTTTGCTGAGCTGATAGAAATTTTCTGGCTGAAAGAGTGCAATAAGTTTCTTGCGTGATAGGCCATCAAACGGGGTTTGAACTGCGACTTCGGTTGGGAAGTATTTCTCATTTTGCGCTTTATTGAAGTCGAACAATCTTTCGTCGGCAAGCTTCACGATTGGCTCTGGAATTGAAATGTTGAGAATTGGAATCGTGAATCCTTCTTTGATTGAGATGTTTGGAACGTCGCGTTCAATTGAAAGCATTGCGTCGCGGCTTTCTTTAACAACTTTCAAGAGTTTTTCAAGTTGAGGTTTCAGTTCAATTGAACCCTCAAAATTCTTTATGACATGTTCAAGGTCGTTGATGAGAAATTGCTTTGTTGGATATTTGAGGTCAAGCGCTTCTGCGAGTGTGCATTTCCTTGGCTGAGGTTCAGGTTCGCTGAAAAGCTCGGGAATGTTCAAATAGAAACCATTTGGTTTTTTAGGCTGAACAAATTCAGCGCCGTCTGCAAGACCCAATTTTTCTTTTAGGTATGCGAAAAGGACCTCTCTTTGCCCGCTGCTGAGTTCGCTATTGAGATATGTGTTGAAAGGGAGATCAGCAAACTTGATATTCTCATCGCCAGTGTCGTCATCGGTGTTTGTCCTTTTGACGAGGGTTTTGAGAGTATCCGTGTTTTTCAAATACAAAAGATAATACTTCTTATTCATGCCATTATTATATCACGCGAAACACAATTTTTCAAGAGGTCAGGCACATAAAACCTCGTATAGAGGCATATTTTTTTGTGAGGTGGAAAATGAAAAAAGTCCTGAAACTTGCTTCTGTTGTGTTTTCTATGCTATTTTTGGCGATTACCTTCGCTGCGTGCAGTCCGCAAAGAGAACTTGCAAAGGCGAGCAAGGGGCTTTCTCACTATGAAATTTCAGCGTCTCTTAGCGACGACATGACCCTTTCGGCAGTTGAAAAGGTCGAGGTGAGAAATCAAACGAACACTTTGCTTGAAACTGTTTGTTTCAATCTCTATGGCAAGGCGTTCTCCGAAAGCGCGAAGATAAAGCCCTACACCGAGCTGAACGCCGGCAAGTGTTTTCCAACTTCAATCAACTATGGCGATATTGAAATAACGAGCGTGTTTTTGGACGGGAAAGAAGCGCTTTTTAACTATGTTGGCGAAGATAACAACGCGCTTGAAGTGCATCTTGAACAAAAGCTTGAACCGGACGAAAAAGTTGAGATTGAGATTGGGTTTGTGCTGTCGCTCGCGGAGTGCACGCATCGGCTTGGCTACTTTGACGGCAGCGTCAATCTTGGCAACTTCTTTCCAATCTTGGCGGTGTTTGAAAACGGGGAATATAACATCGCGCCCTACTATTCAACTGGCGACCCATTCTATTCACTTGCGGCGAATTTCGACGTTGAGTTCTCGTTCCCAAGCAAGTATCATCTCTCGTCAACGGGCGTGAAAAGTTTGACTGAGCAAGGCGGGATGACTAAGGCAACAATGTCGGCAAAAGCCGTGCGAGACTTTGCAATCTGCCTGACGAGTGAGGCTCAGGTCGCGAGCCGAAAGGTTGGAAAAACGCTGGTTTCCTATGTTGGCTATGATGGTGACGAAAATTTGGCAGAGGCAATAGACATTTCAGCGAAGGCGCTCGAATATTTTTCAGCGACTTTTGGCGCCTACCCCTATGCAACGCTCGACATTGTGAAAGCACCATTTTTGCATGGTGGGATGGAGTATCCGTCGCTCGTTATAATCTCCGACTCACTTGAAGAGGCAAGCGACATCAACCGCGTTATTGTTCATGAGATTGCGCACCAGTGGTGGTATGGCGTTGTTGGCAACAACCAATCAGCGAGTCATGGCTGGACGAGAGTTTGGCGGAATATAGCTCGCTCATGTTTTTTGAGGCCTACGACGAGTTTGGGCTGAGCTACAAGGAGCTTGTCAGCGAGGCGTTCGCCGGCTATGTTATCTATGCCGATATCGTTTCGACCTTCGAAGGCAAGGTGAAAACAAGCATGCTCCTTCCTGTTAATGAATATAACAGCGAATATGAATATAACTACATGATCTATGTCCGCGGCGTTCTCATGTTTGATTCGCTCAGGGAAATAATTGGCAGGCAGAACATTGAAAAGGCACTAAAAAAGTATTATAAGGCCTACAAGTTCTCAGTTGCGAAAACCGACGACCTCATCGCGATGTTTTCAAAGGCTTCAAAAAAGGACACCGACGAATTTCTACTCTCATGGCTTGAAGGCAAGGCTTTGGTTGGAAGGATATAAAAAAGTGGTTGCAAAACCTCGCGCGATTGTGCTAAAATACTAGTTGACTATGCGAGTTGTTAATTTGGCGTCCGGAAGCAAGGGCAATGTTACTTTTTTTGAGGCTGGTGGGGTGAAACTCCTGATTGATACCGGACTCTCTTTGCGCGAACTTGAATTGAGGCTCAGCCAAATTGGTGAAAACTTGCAAAACATCAACGCAATTCTCATCACTCATGAACATAGCGACCATATCAAAAGCCTTGTTGCAATCATGAAGAAGTATAATGTTCGGGCGTATGTTCATGAAAGGGTGGTGAAGGAATATCTCAAACTCAGCGAGGGTGAACTTTATGACCGCATCTCGCAGATTTCGACCTATGAATTTTCAGTTGGAGATTTGAGAATAACTCCGTTTTCGCTCCCGCACGACAGCCTCTGCTGCCTGGGCTACACAATTGAATACAAAACAAAGAAAGTGGCGTTCGTCACTGACCTTGGGTTCATGCCGCAAAATGTTTTGAGCCTTCTCTTTGGGAGTTCGCTCGTGTTCATTGAGAGCAACCACGACCACCATATG
>CANQQH010000032.1 GCA_947625955.1 uncultured Clostridia bacterium
TATGATATGCCATATTATAAACATACATATCATGTTCCCGAAGGAACAATTATAAGATATTCTGGAATGATAGATTCCCGCGATTTCCAAATCGGCGACTTATCTTTTCAAGTTGTTGAGCCTGATGGTTATCGATTTTGGATTTGGTACTTTTATGACGGCGACAACAAGTTGATTTCTATAAGTGAAAATTCGCCATACACCATTAGGTCTGATATAAGAATAGAAGCAATGAAAAGTTCTGAGCCGAAGCGAAGTTTTCCAGGGGTTGCGATTCTTTTCAAAGATAGTTGGCGGCGAGAGAAGCAAACCAGCGAATATTATATCGATAACCGAAAACTTATGATTAAGAGCGAAAGAAAAAATAGGGCATAGAAAATGGCAGCGGCGCGCAAGTTGCTGCAACCAATAGAAAAAAAGGAATTGGCATTTGCCAATTCCTTTTTTGTTGTGTGTGGTTGGGTCTTCGCTTGCACTCCCGCAAGCGGAGCAACTATTTGTAGTACTTAATGAGGCAATTATTGATCAGGCGTTTTGAACGAGATAGGCTGAAACCGAAGGCAATTGCCATGAGGATTGAAACAAGAATCATAACGCACATTTCAATGATGAAGAATTGAAGAGTTGCAAAGATTGTGAGAGAGAACACGATAGTTTTGAGTGCTGCAACGATAACTTCCAAGATTGTGCAAGCTGTTATTGCGTAGGCAAAGGTTGTGAGCGTTGTGAACGTGACGGTTGACTTCAAAACGTTGTTGTCGCTCTTTTGGGTGTTGAAGAACACGGCGAGCGCGATGATGTTGATAACAAACGCCATGAAGATGAAGAACACAATCAGCCCGGCAATGCTGCCAAACAAGCCAAAATAGTAATAAACATTAGTGAAAACATAGAAGCCGATATAGAACACTATTTTGAACCATTCTGGGATGATGAGGCGTTGTTTTGACTCTATCACCATGAGCGCGATATACAGCCCAAGGCAGAGCGCCGCAAGCACGAACGCAACGATATAGTTGAAGTATTGGCGGGTGAGGAAGGATGGGGTCAAAACGTTGAAGAGCCCAAGCAAAAGGAATGTGATGTGCGCAACGCTGAGAATGAGCACCGCCCAAAGCAAGAAGTTTGAAAATTTGAATTTTGGTTTTGTGTTTTTTTCCATAATAGTCAGTCCTTATAAATTAGTTAACAATTCGAACAGGCAAGATGAGATAGAGATAATCGTCGTTGTCGGTTGAAACAATGGTGCATGGAGCAATGGCAGAGGTGAAGTTGATTTTGATGAATTCGTCGTCAATATTTCTCATGCACTCGCTCATGTATCTTGCGTTGAAGGCGATCACAATGTCTTTTCCTTCGAGTGAAACGGTGATGTTTTCGGTCACATTACCAATGTCCGACGCGCTGGAAAGGGTGAGGAGCTTGTCGCGGATTTCGTATTTCACGAGGTTGTTCTTGTCCATCCTTGCGAGCAGACTTGCTCTTTCAAGACCCTCTTCGAGTTGGCGCTTGTTGATGGTTATTGTTGTTGAAGTGCTTTGCGGAATAACTTGCTTATAGTTGATGAAGTCGCCTTCAAGAAGCCTGGTTATAACGCGCGTGTTGTTAACGCTCACCATCAAATAGTTCTTTTGAATCAAGACTTCAATATCGTCGTCATCCGAGCCTTCCAAGAGTTTTGAGATTTCGCCGAGTGTTCTTGCCGGAACAATGCAGCTCATCTCCTTTGTTGACGATTTGATTGGCTTTTTGCACATTGCAAGGCGATAGCCGTCGAGCGCAACAGAGGTGATAGAGTCGGTGCCGATTTCAAAAAGACAGCCTTTGAGGATTGGCCTTGCGTCGTCGGTGGCAACAGAGAAGATTGTTTTGTTGATAAGTTCGCGAAGTTCCTTTCTGTTGATAACAACTTTTTCAGGGTCAACCAAATCCTTTATCTCTGGAAATTCGTCGGCGTTCATGCACTGAATGTAGCCCTCGCTGTCGGTATATTTGATTTTGAGCGAGTTTTTGTCGGTTAGGGTGAGTTCGATTTGTTCGCTTGAAAGTTTCTTGATAAAGTCACCAAAGAACTTGCCCGGAACAACAACTTCGCCCTCAATCTTAACGTCGGCAGGGATTGTTTTCTCAATTGAGATTTCAAGGTCGGTTGCGCTGAGAGTCAAAGTGTCTTCGCTGGCTTTCAGGCAGATGCCTTCCAAAATAGGATTGGTGGTTCTCACAGCTGTTGCTTTGATAACTTTCAAAACAGCGTCGCTCAAATCAAGCCCTTCACAAATAAGTTTCATATGTTTCTCCTTTTGATAAAATTATATTTTATTTGTTTTTCAAATTCAAGTGATTGAATAAATTTCTGCGATTTTTGTTTATTTGCCCTTTATCATGGCGCGAATATCATTAACCTCGGTTGCAAACTTTTTGTTCTTGTGCATATCTTCTTGAACTTTTGACTTGGCGTAGATAACTGTTGCGTGGTCTTTTCCAAAGATGTCGCCAACCGCCGCGAGGGGGATGGAGAGCAGGTCGGTTATAAGATACATCGCAACCTGCCTTGCCAAAGCCACTTCCTTTGTGCGCTTTCTTGCAAGCAGCTCTTCTTTTTTGATGTTATAGAACTTGCAAACGCTATCGAGAATCACGGAAGCGTCGAGCTCGGCGTCGTTGCGCATCGCAATGTCTTTGAGGGCCTCGCGAGCAGTTTCAATTGAAACAATGCTCTCGCCCAAAAGTCCTGAATAGAACACCGCTCTTGCAAGCATACCTTCAAGCTCACGAATGTTTGTGCTTTGCGCGCCGGCGATATACTCAATAACGTCTTTTGAAACATTGTAGTGCTCAATCTGCGATTTCTTTTGAAGAATGGCAATCTTGGTTTCAATGTCGGGGATGCCGATGTCGGCAAGCAAGCCCCATTCAAGACGCGAGCGGATTCTCTCTTCGAGCGGATTGATTTCTTTTGGCGGCCTATCGCTTGAAATAACAATCTGCTTGTGGTTCTCGTTGAGTTCGTTGAAGGTGTTGAAGAACTCTTCCTGAACGCTTTGCTTGTTGGCAATGAATTGAATATCGTCGATGATTAGAACGTCTGCTTTGCGATACTTCGCTCTGAAACTGCTGGTTGAGGTCTTCTTCGAGTCGCGAATGGATTCGATGAGGTCGTTCGTGAAGCGCTCGCAGGTGACATACACAACATTGAGCTCAGGCTTCGTTTCGTTTATGCTGTTGCCGATCGCGTGGAGCAGGTGAGTTTTGCCAAGCCCAACACCGCCATAGATGAAGAGCGGGTTATATTTCTCGCCAGGGTTTTGGCTCACAGCCTTTGCAGCGGCGGCAACGAACTGGTTCGACGAGCCAACAACAAAGTTGTCGAAAGTATATTTAGGGTTGAAAGTTGAGCGAACAAGTTCGTCTTCGCTTGGAGCTTCTTCCTTTTCCTCTTCTTCCTTGATTGAGGCGTCTTCAATAACAAACTCAACAGAGGTGATGGCGCTGTGGACTTGGTTCAAACAACTTGTTATTATTGTCTTATAATTATTATTCAAAACCTTCTTGCTCGACAAACTTGGCGTTGCCAAAACAAGAGTGTTACCCTTGATTTCGCTTGGCACAATAGTTTTTATCCAAACATCAAACGAGATGGCAGTCACTTCGTTTGCAATTTTTTGAAGTGCGGCTTCCCAGATTTTGCCGATGTCGATTGTGGAATTATTTGAAACGATGAAATCTTCTTCCATATGTGCCTCGCAATCAAAATATAAGAACATTATAATATAACACCCGAAAAAAAACAAGTTTTTTGGGCTTTTCATTTTTTCTTTGCTCGACATTTTTGCGTGAAGCGTTTATAATAAAACCATGAAAATAAATTCTGTTCAACTTCAAAACTTTCGCAACTATACGAACGAAGAGATTTCGCTTGGCGGCGGCATCACTTTGATCTATGGCAAGAACGCTCAGGGCAAGACCAACTTTGTTGAAAGCTTGGTTGTTTGCGCGCTCACGAAAAGTCCGCGCACAAGCGACTTGCGCGAGCTCGTGAAAGACGGCGCGGAAACGGCGTTTGTGAAAGTTGAGGTTGAAAGGAAGTTTGGAAAACTTAGCGTTGGCTTTTCACTCAGCAAAAAGGGGGAGAAGCAGTTCTTTGTTAACGGCAACCCTGTGAGCAAGCTTGGCGAGGTGTTTGGCAACCTCGTGACCATCTATTTCAGCCCGCAGGACCTCGAAATCGTTGCAGGCTCACCAGAGGTGAGGCGCGAGTTCATGGATGGCGACATCAGCCAACTTTCGGGGTCATACTACAATCTTTTGCAGCGCTACAACAAAATACTCTTGCAACGCAACAGGCTCTTGAAGTTTGAAAAGGACCGTGAGCAACTTGAAAGGCAAATCGGCGTTTGGAACGAGCAGCTTGCGTCAACCGCGGCACTCATTGTGAAAACGCGCAAGAGCTTTATTGAAAAAATAAAAGAGCCCGCAAAAGAGGCAATGAAATATATTTCTCAAAACCGCGACACGCTCGAAATCGAGTATGTTGGCGTGAAGGGGACGAGCAGTGCAGAGATAAAAGAGGAGTATTTGAAGAGCCTCAAATATAACCTCGACCGCGACATCGAACTGGGCTACACAACCATCGGTCCTCACCGCGAAGACATCTATTTTGGGCTCAACAAAAAAGACGCGCGCAGCTTCTCGTCGCAGGGGCAGAAGCGAAGCATTGTGCTGGCGCTCAAATTCGCCGAAATGGAAATCTTCGAAAAGGAAATGGGCGAGCCGCCTGTGCTCATTCTTGACGACGTCTCGTCTGAGCTCGACGCACCAAGGCAGCGAAAACTCTTTGAGAAAATGAACGAGTATCAAACCATAATAACCGGCACGCAGTTCAGGTTCAAGCCGAGTGGGGAGTTTTCAAAACTGGTTGTTGACGGCGGAAAAATCAAGCAAAAAAAATAAGAGTCCGGGGTCTTGCCCTGGACTTTTTGTTTGTTGATAAACATCGCGCACACACGCGTACGCACGCGATATATATAATATATTTATAAATATATAATTTTATCCTTTATTTTGTTTGCAGATTTTTTTTGAGTTTGTTATAATTGAAATTAACTTAAAAAACTAAAAAAGGGGCATAGAAAATGGATAATATTGGCAAAGTTGAAAGTCAGTATGGCGAAGAGCAAATTCAGGTTCTTGAAGGGCTTGAACCCGTTAGAAAGCGTCCGGGCATGTATATCGGCTCAACCGACGAGAGGGGCCTTCACCATCTTGTGACTGAAATCGTTGATAACTCCATCGATGAAGCGCTCGCAGGCTACTGCACGCTCATTGAAGTTGAAATCAATAAGGACGGCTCTTGCAGTGTCACAGATAACGGCCGTGGCATTCCAACGGGCATTCACAAAAAGGAAGGAAAGAGCGCTGTTGAGCTCGTTTTAACAAAGCTTCACGCCGGCGGAAAGTTTGGCGGCGGAGGATATAAGATCTCCGGCGGTCTTCACGGCGTTGGTCTTTCGGTTGTAAACGCGCTGAGCGAGTGGCTGGAAGTTGAGGTTTTCCAAGACGGAAAGCACTTCAAGCAGGTTTATAACAGGGGCGTGCCTCAACGCGATTTGCAGGTCATTGGCGAGGCAAACAAAACAGGAACAAAGGTGAGCTTCATGCCGGATGCCGACATCTTCGAAACAACCACCTTTGATTTCAGCACAATCAAGTCGCGCTTGCGTGAACTTGCGTTCCTCAACAAAGGTATCAAAATCATTGCTCGCGACCACCGTGACGACAAAGAGGAAATAATGCACTATGAGGGCGGTATCGTTGAGTTCGTCGAGCAGCTTTGCCGCAGCACCGAAGTGCTTTTGCCAAAGCCAATCTATATCGACGATGCTGTTGCTGGCGGCGAAATCGAGGTTTGCTTCCAGTATAACGACGGCTACAACGAGATTATTCACGGCTACGCAAACAACATCAACACCGAAGAGGGTGGAACGCACGTTGAGGGCTTCAAAAAGGCGCTCACAAAGGTGTTCAACGACTATGGCCACAAGCTCAACATCTTGAAAGAAAGCGACAAACTCTCGGGTGAAGATGTTCGTGAAGGTATTGTTGCGGTTGTTTCTGTCAAGCTTGAAGAGCCTCAGTTCGAGGGCCAAACAAAAACAAAACTTGGCAACAGCTTCATGCAAACTGCCGTTTCAAAAGTTGTTTGTGATAAGTTTGGCGAGTTCTTGGAAGAGAACCCAAAAGAGGCGCGCGAGATAATTTTGAAGAGTGTAACTGCTCAAAAGGCTCGTGAGGCTGCAAGAAACGCGCGCGAACTCACTCGCAGAAAGGGTGTTTTGGAAACAAACGCACTTCCGGGAAAATTGGCAGATTGTTCAGAGCGCGATCCAAAACTCTGCGAAATTTATATCGTCGAAGGTGACTCCGCTGGTGGAACCGCAAAGCAAGGGCGTGACCGCCGTTTCCAAGCCATTTTGCCACTTCGCGGAAAGATACTCAACGTTGAAAAAGCAAGGCTCCACAGAGTGCTTGAAAACGCTGAAATCAAGGCGATGGCAACCGCGTTTGGTGCGGGAATTGGTCCTGAGTTCGACATCAGCAAACTGAGATACGACAAAATCATTTGTATGACCGATGCGGATGTTGACGGAAGCCACATTCGAATCCTTCTTCTCACATTCTTTTATAGGTATATGCGTCCTTTGATTGAGCAAGGGCACGTCTATGCCGCAATGCCACCGCTCTACAAGGTTTGGAGAGGCACAAAAGAAGTTTGGTGCTATTCAGACGACGAGCGCGAAAAGGCTGTTCAAGAGTTTGGCGGAAGCTCAAAGTGCGATGTTCAGCGCTATAAAGGTCTTGGCGAAATGGACAAAGAGCAACTTTGGGAAACAACAATGAGTCCGGCAAACAGAAGCCTTGTTCAAATAACAATGAAAGATGCTGTTGAAGCTGAACAAATATTCTCGCTTTTGATGGGCGAAGATGCAATTTTGAGGCGTCAGTTCATTGAAGAAAACGCCGACACCGTTGTGGATATTGATGTTTAGAGGAGAGAACCATGGCAAAGAAACACGATTATAGTCAAGAATACGAACAAATTGTTGATAACACAAAAATTATTCCTCGCGAAATTGAAGGGGAAATGAAGAAGTCCTTCTTGGAGTATGCGATGGCGGTTAACGTTTCGCGTGCTATCCCTGACGTTCGCGACGGCTTGAAGCCCGTTCACAGAAGAATACTCTATTCGATGAGTGAACTGGGCCTCACAAACGACAAGCCTTTCAAAAAATGCGCGCGTATCGTTGGTGATGTGCTTGGTAAGTATCACCCTCATGGCGACTCTGCGGTTTATATGGCGCTCGTTAGGCTTGCTCAAGACTTCTCTATTCGTTACCCTCTGGTCGACGGTCAAGGCAACTTCGGCTCTATCGATGGCGACAGCCCTGCGGCCTATCGTTACACCGAGGCAAGGATGAGCAAGATTGCAAACGAAATGCTTCGAGATATCGACAAAAACACCGTCGATTTCATTCCAAACTTCGATGAAAGCTTGCAACAACCATCAGTTTTGCCATCAAGGTTCCCAAACCTTTTGGTCAATGGGTCCGACGGCATCGCGGTTGGTATGGCAACCAACATCCCACCGCACAATCTTGGCGAAGTTATTGATGCAACTGTGCATCTTCTTCACAATCCTGAGGCGTCGGTTGAAGACCTCATCCAGTTCGTGCCGGCACCAGACTACCCAACTGGCGGCATCATCATGGGCACAAAGGGCGTTCAAAACGCGTATATAACTGGTAAAGGCAACATTGTTGTTCGCTCAAAAACAACAATTGAAGACGACGGCAACAGGGAGAGAATCATTGTCACCGAGCTTCCATACCAGGTTAACAAAGCCGAGCTCACAATCGCCATTGCCGACCTTGTGAAGAACAAGAGAATTGAGGGCATTGCAGATATCAAAGATGAGTCGGACAAGATGGGCATGAGGCTCATCATTGAAGTGAAGAAAGACTATCAGCCACAAGTGGTTTTGAACTATCTTTTCAAACACACCCAGCTTCAAACTTCCTATGGTATCACGTTCCTTGCGCTTGTTGACAGGGTTCCAAAGATTTTGAACCTCAAACAAATTTTGGAAGCCTACATCGAGCACCAAAAGGACGTTATTGAGAGAAGAACTCGCTTCGACCTCAACAAAGCCGAGGAAAGAGAGCATATTGTCAAAGGTCTTGTTATCGCGCTTGCGAACATCGACGAAGTTATCAAGATAATCAAGAGCTCAACCGACAGGGTTGACGCGTCAAACAAACTTCAAACCAGCTTCCTTCTCAGCGACAAGCAGGCCAACGCCATTTTGGATATGAGGCTTCAACGCTTAACGAGCTTGGAAGTTGAAAAACTCAAACAAGAACAAGAAGATCTCAACAAACTTATCGTTGACCTTCGCGGCATCTTGGCAAGTGAGCAAAGAATCAAGGAAATCATTGCAACTGAACTTTTGGAAATCAAGGAAAAGTATGGCGAAGAGAGAAAGTCTCAAATCAGCATGGATTTGTCAGACATCAACATCGCCGACCTTATCGAGAAAGAAGATGTTGTTATTTCAATGACCCACTTTGGCTATATCAAGCGTATTCCTGTTGCTGAGTATAAGAGCCAGCACCGCGGCGGACAGGGCGTGACAGGTCACAAGTCGAAAGAAGAAGACTTCGTTGAGCAAATGTTCATTTCTTCAACCCACGACGACATCATGCTGTTCAGCAATCGCGGAAAGGTTTACACAATCAAGGGCTACGAAATCCCAGAAGGCCAGAAGCAGGCAAAGGGAAGAGCGATTGTGAACCTGTTGGAACTCTCGCAAGACGAGAAAATTAACACAATCATCCCAATGACCAAAGACACCGAGGGCTACCTTGTGCTCGCAACAAGGCGCGGCATGATCAAAAAGACGGCAGTCAAAGAGTTTGCAAACATCCGCAAGAGCGGAAAGATTGCAATTTCGCTCGCTGAGGGCGACGAGCTCATCTCTGTTCAATTCTCAACTGGTGAAAGCGAGATTTTGGTTGCGTCGAACGAAGGCAAGTGCATCAAGTTCAGCGAGAAAGAAGTTCGTCCTCTTGGAAGAGACACCATGGGCGTTACCGCTATCGACCTTGCCGACGACGACTACCTCGTTGACATGATAGTTTTGAAAGAGGGCTACGACATCTTGACCGTGACTGAAAACGGCTATGGCAAACGCTCACCACAAGACGAGTATAGGCTTCAAGGCAGAAGAGGAAAGGGCGTGAAAGCGGGCGTGTTCAACGGCAAGACCGGTCGCCTTGTGAACCTCAAACAAGTCAAAGAAGACGAAGACGTGATGATCATCACCGATAACGGAATCATCATGAGAACCCCTGCAAACAACATCTCAAAGATTGGCCGCGACACGATTGGTATCAAAATCATGCGCCTCAAAGAGAACTCGAAGGTAATGTGCGTTGCGATTGCCGACCACGTTGCCGAAGATATGACCGACGACGGCGAACATATTGAAGATATCGAAATAGATGAGCCTATCACGGAATAATTGCGCACCATTTATGGGGCGAACTAAGAGACCGCAACTATAACGGAATGATGGTTGCGTTGCGCCTACGCAACGCTCCCTTTTGAGCCGCACCTTGCGTCATCTTTTGTGTTAAAAGTCAAGTGAAAAAATTGCCATACAGCAGTAGTGTTATGGCGATTTTTTTCTTGCCTTTTAATCCCAAAATCTAACGCAATCTGCTACCCTGGTC
>CANQQH010000033.1 GCA_947625955.1 uncultured Clostridia bacterium
AGTACATCTTTATCTTCTCTTTTTTCTATTTCTTCAAAGGGAAGAGGAGTTATTGTATGTTTATAATACTGAATGGGCCAGTTTAAAATCTTATTTACGTAATGCAGAGTATATAAGAAGCATTGAGAGTCTGATTCAAAGCCTATATAACCTTTGTATAAAGATTGCTGATAATCTCTGTTTTTCTCAAAGAAAGTATTTTCTCCGTTTGCAAGAATTGTATATCCTTCTAAAAAGAAAGGATGCGCTGCATAGCGAACTATGTCATAGTTTGTATTTTGTCTGCATTGCGCAGTAATTATTTTGGCGCACAAATCTTCATTTTCTTCCCACAACCCAAAATATGTTCCGATATCTTTGGGACTTCCTATTTCTTTAAGGGTCAAAGTATCAGGCCAAAAAGAAAATATGAAACCCGAATTATCTTTTTCAAGTTCTCTTCTTAAAAGAAGTGCAGTTTCAATCAAGAGTTCTTCTTTTTCTTCTTTAGTGGCATATTTGTGGCTTTTTGGATATTGAAAAGTTTCAAAAATGTAGTTTGGCATGGGTTCAATTTTTAAACCCTTTTGATTATTTATTTCGGGTGACCATTGGAGCACACGTGTAAACCCTAAATTGTGGAGTATATCCTCTGCACGTCTTGAACCTTCCAAGGTCGCAGACATTGATAATAAGGGTAAATCTTTATGTGCGGCAAAAATTCCGCCTAAATCCTGCATAACAAAAGCAAAGCCTGAATTATCATGTCCCTTTTGTTGTGAACGCATTAATTTTAGGGCTATCGACGGGTGTAAATATTTCTTTGATTTTATTGCGCCTATTCTACACATTTCAGTGTTATTGTTGCACGTAGTTAAGTATATGTAAAGCGATTTTTTTGGTTAAATGTTAAGTTTTATTAAAGAATTTTTTTCAGAAAAGCAATTTGTTTTGAAAAAAAAACTTTATATAAGAGTAGACAATTTAATACAAATTAAATAAGAGGCTCTGTTAAGGCTATCAAAAATAATCAGTCTTTTTAGACAATATGATTAAAAACAAATTTTTTACTCTCTCTCTTAATATCCTCGTGTTTATTTGATGTTTGCATACTCTGCAAACATTTTTTTTATTGTATATTTATTGTTATGGTTAAAACGTTTTTTATAAAGACCCTCGGATGTAAGACAAATCAAATAGAGTCCGCTATAATATCAGAAATCTTGGTAAATAGCGGGTATATTGAAGTTGATGACATTAAAAAAGCTGATTTTTATATATTAAATTCCTGTTCTGTTACTCATATAGCAGACAGTAAAAATCTTTCATATCTGAGGCGGGCAAAACAAGAAAATCCCAATATAAAGACGGTATTAACGGGTTGTATGGCGCAATTGCAAAAAGAAAAAATATTGAAGTTAGGTGGCGGCCTGTATCACGAGACACAAATCAAATTAACCTACAATTCAAACCACATTGAAGGTAGCAAACTGACCGAAGATCAAACCCGATATATCTTTGAAACAAAAACACTTGGCGAACTTCCTGCAAACATCCAATTGGATGATGTCATTGAAACAAACAACCACTTCAGGTGCATTGATTATGTGATCGACCATGCAACAGCCGCCTTGACAGAAACTCTTATAACGAACTTGCAATATTTGTTGAAAGAAGGCACGGAGCATTCAAAATTGTATGGCGCGGGTCAATATAAAGTTGCCCCAAACACAGTTGGTGGAATCGAGACTACTCCCCCAGAAGATGTGGCAAAAGAAATGAAAAAACTTCTTGCTTGGTATAACTCTCTCAAAAAAGTCACATTTGAAAATATCGTTGAATTCCATTATAGATTTGAAACCATACACCCTTTCCAAGATGGCAACGGTCGTATTGGCAGGCTTATCGCCTTTAAGGAATGCTTAAAGAACAACATTGTGCCATTTTACATTGATGATGCGAACAAATGGCTATATTATCGCGGTCTTAAAGAATGGAATAACGAAAGAAACTATTTGATTGAAACTTGCCGATTTGGACAAGACCAATACAAAATGCTGCTTGATTATTTCAAAATCAAATATTAATAACAACCCAACTATATCATCACAATGATACAATCAATAATGATAGCTCACTTGATGATAATATTAATAATAAGTATATTATATTTACAATTGGTTAAAATTTGAAAAATTTAATGCCTAATACCAATATTCCCCGGAAAGATTGCCCTTATAATACCAATATTTCCCGGAAAGATTGCCAAAATGTTTGATTTTTTATAAAAATGTGTTATAATGTTAATATCGTTAGGAGGTTTTATGGAATTAGCTACAACTGAAAACATATTAAATTTATTGTTTTCTTATAATCCTTGGTGGCAAACAGGTGTTGTTCAAAAAGAATTTGTCAAAGAAATGAAGCGTTTTGCATATTATGATGCTTTAAAAACCCTTCTAAATAATGACATTAGACGTTCTGTTATTTTGTGTGGCGCAAGAAGAACTGGTAAAACAACAATAATGTACCAAGTAATTGACAAATTAATAAACGATGGAATTCCAGCCAAAAACATTATATTTGTATCTTTTGATCATCCTTTATTAAAATTATATCAATTCGATAAGGTTTTAGAAATTTATCGAAACAATATATCATCGTCAGATGAAATTTATTGTTTCTTTGATGAAATTCAATATGCTGATGATTGGAATAGCTGGTTGAAAATTTTATATGACCAAAATCCCAAAATTAAAATCATGGCAACCGGTTCTGCAAGCCCAATTTTACAAAACAAAGTATCTGAAAGTGGACTTGGAAGATGGAAAGTTGTACATGTTCCTACCCTATCCTTTTTTGAATATTGCCAATTATTAAAAATAGATGTCCCGGATTTACCAAAAGACATAAAACCTACACAATTATATTTAAAATCTACGCAGGAGCAAACTGAAATCTTTAGCAAATTATCTTGTTTGCAAATTCCTTTTTTGCGATACTTACAAGTGGGTGGATTCCCCGAATTAGCTTTAAGTAAAGATGATTTTTACGCTCAAAGGATTCTAAGGGAAGATATAGTAGACAAAGCATTAAAAAGAGATTTGCCGGCTATTTATGGCATACGCAATATAACCGATATTGAAAAAATATTCTTATATCTATGCTATAGCTCATCAAACATCATTAATATAAACACTATTTCAAAAGAATTCGATGGTGTAAACAGAAAAACAGTAGAAAGATATATTGAATATTTGGAAAGTGCAAATTTAATTTATATTAGCCCTGCAATAAGCATAGGTTCAAAACAAATACTGAAATCTCAAAATAAGATTTATATTGCCGATGCAGCGATGCGCAATGCCGTCTTAATGAAAGACGATATCACAAATAATCCAGAAGAATTAGGTGTTATTGCTGAAACTGCCGTATATAAACATATAAAATCTTTCTACTATAATGATAGTACAGAAATAGGATATTTCCGCATACCCAAAAAAGAAAAAGAAATTGATATTGTGGTGCAATCTGTCAAACTACCACCAATTTTAATTGAAGTTAAATATCGAGAGCAATCAAAAATTAGTAATACAGACGCAATTGTTGAAGAAGGCAACGAGAAACTCCCAGGCTTGGTAATAACAAAAAGAGCAAACGATTTTGGAAAGTTTGATTACGGCAAAAAGAGCATTTATAAAATCCCTGCTCCTGCATTCCTATATTTACTAGGATTTGTTGAAAGTCAACGCGTTAAATAATTCAACTACCAAAAAGTCACCATGGGCAGATTAGCGGGCAAAAAGTCACCATTTCGCCACCATAAATTTGATGGCGATTGCTTAAAAGATACGAAAGTTGGTGTGAAATTTTAATGAAAAAGCCTGTTTTTGACAATAATTTTGCTTAAAATTGCCAAAATTGACGCCAAAAAAGATAAAACAACCAAATTTCTTTTCTCCTAAGCGGAAGGTCGGCAGTTCAAATCTGCCCGGTTGCACCAATTTATCAACAAAAAAGACGACTTACCTAGCCGTCTTTTTGTTTATGAAATTTATTCTTCATCCTCCAACCTGAACCCTATTTCTTCGTTTTTGAGCTGATACGCTTTCTCCAGTTTTTCTTCGTCCGTGCTCTCTTCCAAAAGTGATATTTGCCGTCTGTTTGGAAAAAATTTATCCAGCAGACGTTTGTCGATTTCGTTCTGCTCGCAGAGTTGCTCATTTGCCAAAATATGACTCACATGAAAACCCGCCTTGTCAAGATTATGTGCAATCATTATTGTTCGATGGCAATTGATGGGGTCTTTCTCAGCACACATTAAGCAAACAACATGGCCCATTTCTTGTGCCTTCTTAATTTTCTTGATGCCCTCAAGAAACTGCTGGGATTTTGAAAAAACCTCAAAATCCAGATAGCCTCTTGCATTATAAAACGCCTTGTTTTCCTGCCTCGCCCCAAATTCGTTTTTATAATTTCTATAAAGAATATTTTGTTTTTTCAAAACTGGCGCCAAAGCAACATCGTCAAAATCTTTATAATATGAAGATTTCGGCGTGCTTCTCACATCAATCAAGCATGTGATTTGTATTTTTTTAGTACCTTTACAAAATTATCCAAATCAAAAGAAGTGTAGCCTATTGTGTAAATCGTTTCCATATTTTCCCTCATATTTCAAAGCTTTTTTTCAGGGGGTAAAGATTGGCTAAAATTCAAGTTCTTTTGGTGATTTACCATCTTTATTTTTCCAATAAAGATTCCCGTTTGCGCTTGACCCACTAACAAACATAGCTGCAGCCGAAGGACTGCTGAATAAAATATCCTCTGTGAGCTTGTTGTTATTAATTATGTTTTTGTTTTTCTCTCTGGCATTTGCGGTTGCATAACCGGCGCTTGGATTTATCGTTGGATTGATCTCAGAATCTTTCAGCAAAACGAACCCCTCATTTGTTATGAGCGCTTTGGCCTTGAATTTCCCTTGATATATAAATTCATTTTTGTTTATTTTTATTTCTTCTCTATCAACTAATGGCTCGAACACCTTGTAACCCAAGATTCCAACAATCATACAAACATCTTTTATGTATGATTTCATATTGGACTCATCCTCTTCTGAAATGTTTCCACTAAAAGGTTCAATGCTATTTTGAACAACAAATCTTTTTGCCTTTATTGCCAAATTTCTAAATTGATTTTCAAGATAACTTATCTGGGTGGAATGTAACGAGTTGTCAGTAGTTGTGAAAACAATTATTTCATTCCAATCATTCCAATATTTTTCCTTCTCGTTTTTTATGTGTTCGGCCAAACGAACATTTAATGCGTCGCCACTTTTTCTAACATCAGCTTGACCAACATAAATGGTTGATTTTCCTTCAACATTTTCACCGAGCAAAAAATACACGCCAGTTTGCTTCAAGTGTTTAACAATGTCTCCACCACCACTTTTACACGCATCAAACAATCTTCTCGGTATTTTATAAACAATTCCAGATTTTGTTTCGATCTTGCACTTAATGCGTCCAGTAGGCGTTTCGTCTATCATAAATAAATTAATATTCATTTCATTTCTCCTTTCTGCAAATCAATTTTTAGCGTCTTGAATCAACAATTTTTTTCATGTCCATAATATAACACAAATCACATCAAATGCCAAATATTTTATTAAATTTGGGCAACTTGGAACTTGCTCCAATATAAAAGAAGGCGCTTCGCCTTCTTTTCTTCGCCTTCTTTTTCTGTTTGTTCTACCATGTTGCTGGGGCGTGGTCGGTTACAACAAGTTTGCCGCAAACTAGTGCTATCTTGAACTCTTCCCAATCATTATCCGCAATAAAGTAGAACGAGTATTGGTTGTGGTCAATTTCGTCTAGCTGCTCGTCAGACAATTTACCCATGGTTGAGGTCATGAGTTTTATATAAAGCAGATCATCTTGCCCATTCTTATAAATAACCGCCTTATATTCTTCCCCGAGAAAGTCGAAGTCATAGGTAGTGTTCAGTTCAATCTCACGATAGGTAACCTTGTAATCCACGCTAATAGTGAGCCCCATAAATGTCACGTCAAAGGATGCGTCGTCCGTCGCCTCGCTGACATCTAGGTTGGTTATATTAGTGTTATTAAGTGGAACATCTTCGTCAAGTCCATTGGCATATAGCACTTTTACAAAGCAGTTTGAGAAGTCTGGCGTTTCACCAACATAGAATGTCAATTTGTCTCCAACGAATCTCATGTTCTTTGGCAAGTTGTCTAGCACATGCACCACCACAGTTTGGGTTTTATCTTCGTAGGTTATCGTCACGTTCTTCGCACCAGCAATGGCTGTGTCTAGTCCAGACACCATGCTGGCTTCGAGTGGAATGTTTATTGAGCGGTTGGTGGAATAGATAAGTTTCAGTTTGAAAGAAGAATAATCCACCTCATCGCCAACATAGAGCACTTGCGTTTCAAACTCCTCGCACACTTCAATTCCAACAAGAGTCTCTTCGACTTTCTTATCGCAACCAACAAACATAAACAGCGAAAGGATTATGCCAATTGCTGCAACCAATTTTTTCATTACCTCATCCACCCCTTGTTCGCTTTCGACAAATTCTAACAAAATGATATATAATTCTCATTTTCCCTGTCAAGTGTTTGCAACTCTTTTTTGGGGTTTCTCAAAAATGTAGCAGCCTGCAAATGGCGGGTTAGAAAAAAGAGGAAAAATTTCCTCTTTTTCTTGCCCGCTTTGTAGCGTGGCTGCGTAATGGCTCACGGGAGTAGGATTTGAACCTACGACCTTTGGGTTATCACTCCGTGCCTCTTGCGGTTCCCGAAATTTTGTTCACTATGTTCCAAACTTTCGACCGCTGCGCCGACTGCGCCTCGCTGCTTCGTCCACTGGACGCGCTCGGCTTAGTCACCCGAGCGACCTCCGCTCGTCGGTCTTATAAACAAAAGTTCGCAAGATCAATCCTATCTCAAAAACGAGATAAAAGAAAGGAAGGCGTTTCGCCTCCCTTCTTTTATTTGGTTGCGGGAGTAGGATTTGAACCTACGACCTTTGGGTTATGAGCCCAACGAGCTTCCGGACTGCTCTATCCCGCGATATATGGGTTTATTAAGTTGTTTCGTCTTGGCTCATAACCCCAAGACCTTTGGGTTATCACTCCGTGCCTCTTGCGGTTCCCGAAATTTTGTTCACTTCGTTCCAAACTTTCGACCGCTGCGCCGACTGCGCCTCGCTGCTTCGTCCACTGGACGCGCTCGGCTTAGTCGCCCAACGACCTCCGCTCGTCGGTCTTATAAACAAAAGTTCGCAAGATCAATCCTATCTCAAAAACGAGATAAAAGAAAGGAAGGCGTTTCGCCTCCCTTCTTTTATTTGGTTGCGGGAGTAGGATTTGAACCTACGACCTTTGGGTTATGAGCCCAACGAGCTTCCGGACTGCTCTATCCCGCGATATATGGGTTTATTAAGTTGTTTCGTCTTGGCTCATAACCCCAAGACCTTTGGGTTATCACTCCGTGCCTCTTGCGGTTCCCGAAATTTTGTTCACTTCGTTCCAAACTTTCGACCGCTGCGCCGACTGCGCCTCGCTGCTTCGTCCACCGGACGCGCTCGGCTTAGCCGCCCGAGCGAGCTTCCGGACTGCTCTATCCCGCGATATTAATGCACCTATAATAGCACCAAAACTGTGCTTTGTCAATATATATTTTATATTATATTCAAGAAATTCCAAATTTATTACAAGTCTACTAATGAACCGCATTTGCATCTCTTTTCTCAAAAAACCTCACCGCAAAACACAGGGCCAACAAAAGATTTGCAATCGTTTTTTTATTGGGTTATAATTATGGCACAAGGAAACATCCATGAAAAGAAAAGGTTCGAAAAAATTTATTAAGTATCCAGTAACAACCATGGTAACATTTTGCGTGGCGGCGTTTTTCGTGGTGTTGATTGTGTGGGCGTATTTGAGTGAATTTACAGGCAAGCACCAGATGATCAACAATATTTGCGGGCCCATTATTGCCGCCGCCGTGTTTGTGCCTCTTCTGCTTTTTATATTCTTTGGCAACAGGTGGTTGCAAAGCGAATCCCGCGAAAGAGACAAACGCTTTGAGCAAAAAGTCAAGGCTGGCAAAAAAATTCTTCTAATGCAAAAACGCGCCGTGGCAGCCAATTTCTTGCTTGTGCTCTCCCCCATTTTTCTGCTTCTTGCCGTGGCACTTGCGCCAATGATGGTGATAGACGGCAACATCTGGGCGGTCGCAACATCCATTCCGCTATTTGCATTGTTAACAGTCTTCGGCGTGATTTTTAGTTTTGTAACCCCCAAAGAGTATGTGCGCTACGAGGACGGCAAAATATATCTATTTGAAAAGCCATACTCCCCAAGCCAAATAGCGAGCATGGAAAAGGTCTATAATTTCAAGAACAACGACCCTGCCCGCGCCATGTGGTTCGACTATCGCATAACGCTGGACTCAGGCGAAGAGATCTACTTCCCAAAAGCCGACAGCGCCCTTGGCTTTGAGAAAAAAATCGAAAAAATAAAAAGGCTAACAGCCGAGCAATAAAAGTTCACCACTCCACCACAAGCAGCGAAGCTTGGGGTGTTATTTTGAGCCTTTTCGAGGCGCGGCGCCTCATGTCTATGGTTGACAAAACAATTGGCTTTTGATATTATTAACAAAAAAAGGAGGGCTTGGGTCCAATGAGAATTTTAGGCTAAACCCTATCTTGGCAGCGTCTAAGATAGGTATTTCAAAACTGAATATTTTTGGAGGAATAACTATGTTAGACATAAAAAATTTGACAATTTCTATCGCCGACTCCTACTACACAAACAAGCTTTGTTTCTCGCTTCAAAAAGGCGACAAGCTTGCCATCATTGGTGAAGAGGGCAACGGCAAGTCAACGATACTAAAAATCATCGCGCACCCTGAGGAAGTTGCGTCTTATGCCACTTTCAGCGGAACGATAAATAGATTCAACAACAAAATCGGCTACTTTGAGCAGTTCCTAACCAGCGGATGGAATGGCAAATCCACCCTGTCCTTTTTCATGCGTGAGTATCCAGAGGATGACGACGATTTCTCCAAACTCGACCAACTCTATTTGATAAAAAAATATTTTGGTGAGTTCTGCCTCGACCCTGGCATCTTAGATATTGAAAACATCGAGGTTTTGAGCGGCGGCGAAAAAGTAAAGCTCAGGCTCATCAAACTTTTGCTCCAAAATCCAGACATCTTGCTTCTGGACGAGCCCACAAACGACCTTGACCTTTCAAGTCTTGTTTGGCTTGAAAACTTCATAAAAAGCGAGACGCGGCCGATTATTTTCATTTCGCACGACGAAACCTTGCTTGAAAATTGTGCAACCGCGATACTACACATCGAGCGTCTGAAAAAGAAAACCGAATGTTTTGCGCATTTCGAGCACCTCGGCTATCTTGAATATAAACAAAAGAGGCTTGAAAACTTTGAGCGGCAAACAGCTCTTGCGAAAAAAGACAAGGAAAGGCGTATTGAGCGGCAAAACAGGCTGCTGAAAATCATGCAAAGCGTTGAACACAGCCTCAGGACAATCTCGCGCAAAGACCCCTCGGGCGGGCGGCTTTTGAA
>CANQQH010000034.1 GCA_947625955.1 uncultured Clostridia bacterium
TGAGGCTAACGGCTATGTAAGTGGTATGGGTGGTGTTGTTGGTGTTTCCAAAGATATTGAAATAAACAACATCAATGTTCAAACCAAAATAAATAACAGCTCAAAAGTTGTTGAAAATTCTAATGTTGGTGGTATTGTTGGATTTGCTAACAATGCTCCTATCAACAAAATAAATAATATCGATATTGATTTTGAAGGAGTGTCATGGTTCACAAACAAAGCCGTGATTGGTGGTGTTGCTGGACGTGCCTTCAACCTTGAAATTGATGCCGTTAAAGTTTCAAACTTCAAAGTTACCGATGCTGCAACTTGGTCAGAAGTTAAGGAAGCTAACATTGAAAAAGCTGAAGAATTAACATTGATTGCTGGTGTTGTTGGAAGACTTAACACAGCATCAAGTAATACAGCTCCAAGCATCATCAAAAACACAACTGTTGAAAATGTTGATGTGTTCGCACTTGGTTCAAGTGTTGCAGGTGTTGTTGGTAGACTTGGAAATACAAATGCGGCATATGACCAATCTGCGGTTCAAGACACAACTGTTAAGGGTGAAATCCAAGGTCAATATGTTGCAGGCTTTGCATTCATCGTTAACGAATATGCAAAAATTGAATTTACAGACGCTAGCATGACTGCTGTTGAAATGAACCTTTCAGGACTTTCAACTGCCGGATTTGTATTCTACAACCACGGCGTTATCAAAGGTGCTTCAAGTGAACTTGTTGAAGACGAAGTTTCAAGAACAATCAAAACAATCGTGAAGGTTTCAATCATCGGTAAGGGTGGAGAACTTGATTCAAACGCACAAGACAAAGTTATTGCAATGAAGAACCTTAGAAAAAATGCAACAGTTGCTGGCTTCGTTTATGAAAACAGTCAATCAAATGTTGCAAAGATCCCTGAAATCAGCGACTTTGACATAAAGGTTGTTGGTTCAAACAGCGTTAACTATGCTGGTGTTGCAACGAAGAACAATAGCGCAACAATCAAAGATCTCTTTGTTAACGCAACATTCACTTCATATATCAGCAAAGACGCAAACGACAATAATCTTTCAACTTCATATATGTTCGCCGGAATTGCAAACCTTGTTGAAGGTGGCGCAACATATACTGATGATAAAATTTCAATTCAAGGCGGCGAAGCAAGAATTGAAGGTTGCGAAGTTATCCTCAACATCAACAATGGCGCAGACCCAACTTTGGCTTATGCTGGTTCATATGTTGGTGGACTTGTTTCAAGATATGTTGGTGACAACAACGGACATGGTTTGGTTCTTTCAAACAACGTTGTTAGCGGCGAAGCATTCTTCAACACAACATATCATCAAGTATATTTCGGTGAAGACGAAGCGCAAGAAGCTCTTGGTGTGTTCGTTGCCGGTGGACTTGTTGCTGCAATCAGCACTCCAAATGGCCAAAACGAGAACCAAGACAATGCACAAGTTGTTGCAATTGCAAACTCATCATTCACAAACAACACAGTTAAGAACTTTACAATAACAGCTGACTTCTCTCAAGAATCTGCCGACCTCAAAGCAGCAGACAAGATGCTTAACGCTGAGGCATATAGATATAGAGCAATCGGCGCAACAATCGGTCTTGTTCACAGCTCAGACGCAATCGACCTTTCATCAACAACTTTGGAAAAAGTGGTTGTTAAGGCATACTTCAACACATTCCGTTATGCTCATGACAATGCTGGTTCGGGAAGATATATCTACACAATCGGTGGCAACAATAACCACAGCACATCAGTTGGTATCACATTCTCATTCAACACAAACAACAACGATAACCTCACTGATGTTAGTGGGCTCTACACTGAAAACACACTCAACACCGAAATGGTAAATTATCAAAATCTTGAAGAAAACGCATAAATAAACTTTTCACATCCTCCAACAACTTTAATGTTGTTGGAGGATTTTTTATTGGCCTTTTTTATTGGACTTTTCCTTTCTTGTTCACTCTTGAAATCGTTTGACAATATTTTGCAAGTAGTATAATATAAAATAGTAATAAGGTAAAAAATAATAAGTATGAACAAGAAATTGAAGGGATGGATTTTGTTTAGCGTTGGTATGCTGGCACTTGGCATTGTTGTGCTGGTTGCTATAACCATGCTTTCTGGCGTTTCAACCAACACTATCTATAACCTTCGTTTCCTTGAACCCGCTGTTGAAGGGGTTGAACAGAGGCAAGAAGTTCTCGACAAAGAGAAATTCCTTTCTGCAAGTTCAGAAAATAATTTCCTTGTTGAAGTTGATTGCAGATCTTCCGAAACAACGACTTTTGTTGTTCAATCGTCGAACCCAGAGGTCGCAACAATAGAGGCGCAAGAGGACAATCTCTATCGCGTTGAATACACAAGCGAGGGAAAAACAACAATAAGTGTTTCCCCAGCAGGTGGTGGAAATATCTATGACAGTTTCGTTTTGACCGTTCGCAACAACATTCCAAACACATTCAAAATCCCTGCGGAAGAAGGCAACGAATTTATCTTGGGTGAAAACCATCTTCAAATCTATGCTGACACGAAGGAATATGCCTTCGACTTTGTTGCAATGCTTGGCGAAAAGGCGGAAAACATCAATCTTGATGGCGTCAGCGTGCTTGATAACTATAACCATGATGTCTTTGACAAAATCTATATTGATGCGGCAAATAGTCAACTTGTTATAAAGGCAAAGCAAAGCGAATATCCAATCAACGAAAACATCACAATTCAAACCAAATATCAAGGGGAAAACGGTGTTGTGACTGGCAACTTTGTTGTGAGGGTCAATGTTCTTGGCTATACTCTTTCAAATATTCAACTTATTGTTTCTGAAACCCCAGCGTTTGAGGGCGTTCAAAATGTTTTCGGCAACGGCAGAATCTACGCAAACGAGCGCAAAATTGACGAACTCTATTTCACAAACGAAGTTTCAACCATCTATGCTCGAATCCGCATTGTCTATACGAACGGCGACTTAGTGGATGTGACAAGTCTTCCACAAACAACCTTCGTTGTTTCGCAGAACCAAGGAAGCAGCGATGACTACAAGATAAGCAAGGTCAGCCTTCAATATGGTAACTACTGGGTTATTTCAATCAAGGCAAACATGCGAATCCAGTTTAGCGTTGGTAATCTTTTCGACGAGCTGCCAATTGTTGAACTTCAATTCTCATATATCGACCCTGACACCGCGACCGACGCCTATAACGCGTTTGTCAACAAACTGCTATACAGGAAATATGTTGATGTTGTTGACGGCAAGACCTACTATGAATACATCTATTGGGATTCAAGATATCAGCGTGAAGACGCCATAACAAGCGCCGACGGAAGAATACTTGGATTTTTAGGCGGAAATCCAGACTGCAATCTTGTTGAGGACCCATACCACACAACTGGTGAAAGCGTGGGGGACTAGCAATGAGCGAACAAATTGCCTTTCTTGAAACCCGCTATGGAAAAATCTTCGAACTTGACTTGCATGGGCTTTCAAAGGAAGAGGCACGCGCAGAACTTGTTCACACCATCCACACAATCGACATCTTCTATAAAGCAATTTTGATAACCCACGGATATCATCAGGGAAGAGTTTTGAAAAATTTCATTCGCAACGAATATAACGACAAAGCCATTTCAAAGAAAATTAATATAGACGCAAGCCGAACGCTTCTTGTTATTGATTGGGAGTATTGTGAAACAGCCAAAAGATGAAACACAAGTGAAAGATAAACCATATAAGATTGCCCTCAGGGTAATCTTTTTGGTATTTTTATTTGCGCTTCTCATAACGAGCTATGTTTTCTGTTTTTCGTCGAAAATGTATCCGCAGTTCATGTCGTATAAGCTGGATGGCGTGCTCACCACTAACGACTATTATGGCGCGAAACCTCTTGAACTCATTGTCATAAGCCCATATGAAAACCCATATCTCGCAGAAGAGGGCGACATTGTTTGTTATAGCACAAATGTTGAGCGTGGAAGTGGAAAACTTTTGATGGTTGAGCAAAACATGTTCGTGCTCGAAAAGGAAAACGGCGAAACGGCTCGGTTCAATTCGCATTCAATAGTTGGCAAGCAAGTTAACAGAATATGGGGGCTCGGGCTTGTTTTTGATATCTTTTTCAGCTATCTTGGGGTGATCATCATCTCAATTTTGACGCTCGCATATTGCGCATATCTAACATTCAGGCGCATCAACTTTGAAAACACAGCTGATGGTAAGTTTTTGCTCTCGCAATATCGCAAAGAAAAGCGCGAACTCAGGCAGCGAAAACAACTTTTTGAAAGCCTAAGAAAACTTGACGACCCAGACTTTTTTGCCTTGAATATCTTGGACGGCGACTATGAGCATAATCTTGGATGCCTTAGAACTTTCAACTTCGCGGTTGGCGGTTCGGAGAAAGAAAAATTCAAGTTCATCCTCGACAAAACATATAGCAAATATATCTCCCATGAGAAGTTTTCAAAACACGAAGAAGAGATCATCACGAACCTGTTTGAGTTGATGTGCGAGGCGGGAGAGTTCGACCTTGACATGGAGTATAAACTCTGCGACCTTGCAATGCGCGTGAAGATGACGAAGTTTGACAATGAATCGTTTAGGGATTCGGTCTATCGTTTTCTCAAAACGCCCCTAAAAGATGAGGACCTTTTGAATTTTGTTTGCATACTATATGTAATGGTGCAGAAAAATCCGTCTCTAAGAAACGGAGATTTCAAGTTGATTGCAGAGGAAATTATCAAAACAGCACCAAAAGTGAGCGAGGAAACGGGCAAAATTGCAACTGAATACATGAAAAGTGTAATAAATCTTATAAAAACATAAAATTTTTTTCAAAAAGGTCTAGCAAATTTCAAAATATATGTTATAATATAATCATTAAAACAAAGAGGAGATTCAATATGGATATTTCTAAAAAGTCTTTGATTTTGAGCATTGTAACTGTTTTCGTTTGCATCGCAGTTGCAACTGTATGCTTGATTGTTATGAAGTGTGATTGGGTTTCATTGGTTTTGTCGGCTATTATCGTTGGTTTGGCTGTTTATGTTTGTGTTTTCTGCTGGTTGGTTGCAAAGCAAAACAAGGGTACCGAACAAACTGTTGAAGAACCAAAACAAACAGAAGAAGAGAATAACTAAACAAAAAGAAGTCACCATTCATTGGTGATTTTTTTATGCGTATTTTTCACTAATTTTTGCAAAACAACTTGACGCCTAGGCCAAGAAAAAATGCGCTTTCGTATGATTGACAAGTTTTTTGTATATTATTATAATGATATTGATGAACGATAGAAAAAAAGTCACAGGTGAAGAGGCAAGATCGCAACTCCAAGTTGTGACTTTTTCTAATGAAAACAACACTTTTTCGGGACTCAAAAAGAATCCGCATGATAACTACGATGCGCTTGAAAGCTACAAGAAACTTCGAAAGCGCCGCGTGAAGATTGCTTGTTTTCGAATGGCTATTTGGTGTTTGATTGTGCTGCTCGTTCCAATATTTGTGTTCCTTTCAATAACGATTGTTGCGCCAAACACCGGGCATAACTTCTTTGGCTACACATTCTATATTGTTGCGTCTGAAAGCATGACGCCTGAGATTAAAGTTAACGACTGTATTGTTGTTGAAAGAATTGGCAACGAAGGGTCAATCAAGGTGGGCGACGACATCACCTTTATCCGCAAACTTGATGGGCAGGTCGTGACGCACAGGGTGATTTCTATCACGACTAACGAAAACGGCGAACTATGCTTCATAACAAAGGGTGTACATAACCTCAACGCCGACCCAGAACTCGTTTCATTCTCGAATGTTGTTGGCAAACGCATCCTCACAATCGGCTGGCTTGGGCAAATAATAATGTTTTTTAGAACCGCCTATGGAATCATCACCTTCGTTGCACTGCTTGGGCTAGTCCTTCTCTTGTTCTTCATCAGTTTCAGGATGTCGGACGATATCAGGGCTGTTGGCAAATAGAGTATAATTCTCTTCATGCTTGGCAATATTTAGCATGGAGGGAATTTTTTTATGAGACGAAAAAATCTTGCAACAACTGTTGCAACTATGCTTTGCGCTTTGCTTTTTATTGTAATCGGCTCGTGTTTTTCAAGTTTTATCTATAAAAGAGAAATAATAAAGGTGCTTGACCCACCTCTCGTTTTGGCTGAGGGCATGGCGGTTTTTGATGCCGACGGCGACAAGTCTATAACAAAACTCAAATTGTCGTCGATGAAGCTGGGCTTGAAGCCGGCAACAGGCGAGGAAGATGCAGAAACCAATATTCCGTCAACCGTGCATTCAAGGAAGGGCTCTGAGGGGCAATATGCCACTTTCAAGGTGTATGTTCCAAGCGGCGCAAAAGTCGTTATAAAGAATATCAAGATTGAAAGCAAGGAAAAGGAAGAGGACATCAAGAAGGAAAGAGAGAACATCAAAGTTGCAATCAAGGAGTTCGAGGACGGCGCGAAGTCGCTCACCGAAGACGAGGTCACTCTTGGAAATGTTGATGCGTCCGACGAGCGGCAGGAGCTAACTTTCTATGTTTGGCTCAGCGCAAAGGCCGGCGATGTTTTGAAGGCATCAACAATCTCCTTTGAAATTCACTTTGAATCTTTATCATAAAAATTTCATCTTGGCGAATACTATTTTCATGAAAGAAAAAAAGAACAAATTCATGCGCGGCGCGGCGATTCTCATCCTGTTTGGGCTGCTTTCCAAGGTGGTTGGGGCGATATATCGCATCCCGCTCACAAGCATCATAAAGGCGGAGGGAATGGGGCTTTACCAAATGGTTTTCCCGCTCTACACTCTGCTTCTCACCATTTCAAGCTCAGGGCTTCCTTCAAGTATTTCAAAACTTATTAGCGAAAATGTTGCGAAAAATAATTATAGGCAGGCGGATAGAATACTCAAAGTATCTTTCGTTTTGCTTATTTTATTTTCTGTTTTTTGCTCACTTATAGTCTTGCTTCTCGGCAGGTTTTTTGCCTCTCTTCAAGGGAATAAAGACGCCTATATTTGCTATTTGGGGCTTTGCCCTGCAATCATTTTCGTTGCACTTATTTCGGGATTCAGGGGCTATTTTCAGGGGCTTGAAATGATGTCACCATCCGCAATTTCCGGCTTTTTTGAGCAAATTTTCAAGCTTGGATTCGGGCTGTTTTTATCGTCGAGGCTCATCAAAAGAGGAATCAGCTATGGCGTTTTGGGCGCGCTGCTTGGCATAAGTTTTTCTGAGATTTTCGCCTTTTTATATTTGTTCTTATCCTATGTTTTCATGCGAAAGAAACGAAGCACTTTTCTTGCTGCGTCGCAGGGCGAAAGCCTTCCAATAAAACAAACGGCAAAGCAAATTTTGTCGCTTTCAATTCTCGTTACTCTTGGCGGGCTCGTGATGCCTCTCACAATGCTTATCGATAGCACGGTTACCATCAACATTTTGAAATCAATTGGCTATTCTGTGAAGAGTGCAACAACGCTCTTTGGTATTCAAACGGGCAGCGTTGGGTCGATTGTGAACATGCCGGTCGTGCTGTCAATCAGTGTGGCAACGGCGATTTTGCCGTGCGTTTCAAAGCAGCGAGCGGTGGGGGACTTTGAGGGTGTGCGCGAGTCGGCAGAAAAGGCAATTTTCTATGCGCTTTGCCTAGCTCTTCCAGCAAGCGTTGGCTGTTATAGTTTGGCTGAACCAATTTTGAGACTTTTGTATGCGAAGAGCCTCACGCCAAGCGAGATCTCAATCGCCGTTAGCATTTTGGAAGTTGCAAGCATCAGCATTTTCTATCTGGCGCTTTTGCAGGTGACATCTGGGCTTTTGCAGGGGATGGGCTGCTTTGTTGTTCCGCTCATTTCGCTTGTTTGCGGCGGGGTGCTGAAAATCATTTTCAATGTTGTGCTTTTGCGAATTGGGAGCATAAATATTCTTGGCGCAGAGGTTGGCAATAATGTTTGTTATTTGACTGGACTTGTTATAAATCTCATATATTTGAAGAAAAAAATACATTTTAAGCTCTCGCCAAAGATATTGATTTTGCTATTTTTGTCGGCACTAATCTATTTTGCAAAATATGTTTTTAAGGCTCTTATCAATATACACATCAATTTCTACGTTTCATTTTTGGTATGCGTGATGATGTTTGTTGCGGTCTATTTGTTTTTTGTTTTCATTTTGTTCAGACCGCGCAAAAAAAATATCTCATGACTTTGCAAACTGATTTTTATTTGATATAATGTTCTCATGCAAAAGTTAAAGATAAAAAATATAACGCTAGAAAACAATCTTCTTCTCGCGCCAATCGCAGGGTATAGCGACGTGGGTTTTCGTCGGCTTGCAAAGAAGTATGGCGCGGGACTGACTTGCACTGAAATGATAAGCGCAAAGGCGCTAATTTATAACAACCAAAAAACGCTCGACCTTCTTCACACCTTTGACGGCGAGAAGCCTTCGTGCGTGCAACTCTTCGGCAGCGAGCCGGATGTGTTTGAAAAGGTTGTGAAACTCAAAGCACTTGAAAAATTTGATATTATCGACATCAACATGGGTTGTCCTGCGCCAAAGATTTATCAAAATGGTGACGGCTCGGCGCTGCTTGAAAATATTGAAAAAGCAAGCGCGATTGTGAGAGCGTGTGTGAGGGCAACAAACAAACCAATAACCGTTAAATTTCGCAGCGGAGTTGATGAAAATCATATTGTTGCTGTGGAGTTTGCAAAGGCGATGGAAAAGGCGGGCGCAAGCCTTCTCACCATACACGCGCGAACAAGGAAGCAGGGCTATTCAGGGAAGGCTGATCTTGCGGTTGCAAAAGCGGTTAAAGAGGCGGTCAAGATACCTGTTGTTGTGAGCGGCGACTGCGTTGACAGGGCGAGCTACGAAAATATTTTGAAAGAAACGAACGCCGATGGCGTCATGATTGCGCGCGGCGCGCTTGGCAGGCCTGAGATTTTCAGCGAGATTTTGGGAAAGGATGTGAAAGTCAATAAACTCGACGACATTTTGGAACATATTGAAGAATTGCGAAAGTATTACCCCGACAAGCTCATCAACCTGATGATGAGGTCGCACATTGCTTTCTATTTGAAGAGGTGCAAGGTTAGCAGCGCTGACAGGCTGAGTTTGATTGACGACAGTCTCGACGGCGTTATTGAAAAATTGAAGCATATACTCAATTAAAAATACGCATATAATTGACAAGCATTTTGTTTATTTGCTAAAATAAATAAAGTTATAAAATTTGAGGGTTATATGAATAAAAAAACTTTTAAGGACATTGATGTGAAGGGCAAGCGCGTGCTTGTTCGTGTTGACTACAATGTTCCAATGGATGAAAATAATAAAATCGTTGACGACAACAGAATAACAGCGTCACTTCCAACTCTTAACTATCTCATTCATCAGGGTGCAAAGGTTATTGTTTGCTCGCACCTTGGCAGACCAAAGGGAATGGTG
>CANQQH010000035.1 GCA_947625955.1 uncultured Clostridia bacterium
GAGAAAGAAAATAAATTCAAAATATTTTGAAGCAAACATAATCGCAAGCAATGAATCACATAATAATTTCAGGCAAACTTTTCATGTTTCAACCCCCAAAGGCGAAAC
Source organism: uncultured Clostridia bacterium (assembly GCA_947625955.1). Taxonomy (GTDB): domain Bacteria; phylum Bacillota; class Clostridia; order Christensenellales; family UBA1242; genus UMGS2069. The sequence goes on from CANQQH010000035.1 coordinate 109, forward strand.
AGACATCAGCATGAAGCTGTTTGGTGGATTTAATATTTCGAACGCTCTTGGAGTTATTGGCGGGGCAATTTTGCTTGGCATAGAGCTTGAAACCATCAAGGCTGGGCTTGAAAAAGTCGATAAAATCGATGGCAGATTCAACACCTATTTTGTGAATGGTGTGAGCGTTATTATTGACTATGCCCACACGCCCGACGGACTCAAAAACATCTTGCTTGCGGCTCGTGAGATGACGAAGGGCAAGGTTTTGAGCGTGTTTGGGTGCGGGGGAAACAGAGACAGTTTGAAACGCCCTGTGATGGGCGCAATCTCCGATGAATTTGCGGATGTGACTATTATAACAACCGACAATCCTCGCTTCGAAAGAGCAGAAGATATTGCGAAAGATATCGCGCTTGGCATTAGCAAGAACCTCTACTATGTTGAGCTTGACAGGGAAAAGGCAATAAAGCTTGCGCTGTCGCTCGCAAACAGGGGAGACGTTATTGTTATTGCCGGCAAGGGCGCTGAAAACTACATGGAGATTCAAGGGGTGAAAACCCCATTTCAAGATGTTGAGGTGATAAACAAAATTATTAAAAATCTTGGTTAAAGGAGCAGAACATGACAGAGTATTTCACCTATATACAAGCCGGGGTTATTAGTTTCCTTCTAACTCTTTTGATTTCGCCTTTCGTTATCAGTTTCATGAAAAAAGAAAAAATCAAGCAGACCATTTTGCACTATGTTGAAAACCATAGTTCAAAACAGGGCACGCCAACAATGGGCGGGATCATATTCTTGTTGTCGGTGTCAATCGTGTCGTATATATTTTACTCAGAGGCGAACGTGCTTGCAGGGGTGTCGCTGCTCGTCTTTCTTGCCTATGGGCTTACTGGATTTTTAGATGATTTCATCAAGTTCAAATTCAAGCGCAATCTTGGGCTCAGGGCGTATCAAAAGCTACTTTTTCAGCTTGCAATCGCCGTTACAATCGCGGTTTTTGCCTATAAGAATGAGTTCGTTGGGGGCAAGCTTATAATCCCTTTCACGGACATCTGCGTTGACATCGGGTGGTGGATTATCCCTCTCATTATCGTTGTGTTTCTTGCGTCAACCAATTCTGTTAACCTCACCGACGGGCTGGATGGACTTGCAAGCTCAACCACGATGTGCTACACAATCGGTATGCTCGCGATAATGTTTCTTAGCCTTGCAACCAAACTTGACGGAGCAAGCACGATTTATATCATGGAGTATAAGAATCTCATCCTGCTTGGCTTCGTTGTTGTTGGGGCAATGCTTTGCTTCTTGGTTTTCAATTGCTTTCCAGCCAAGATCTTCATGGGGGACACAGGCTCGCTGGCGCTTGGTGCGTTCGTTGCGTCGATTGCGATTTTCTCGCGAAATACCCTATATATTCCGCTGCTTGGAATCATGTTCGTTGTGAGTTCAATGTCGGTTATCATTCAAGTTGCATACTATAAACTAACGAAAAAGAGAGTATTTCTAATGGCGCCGCTCCATCATCACTTCGAGAAAAAAGGAGTGCACGAAGTTAGGATTGTTGTTGTTTATAGTGTGATAACAGTTCTGGTTTCTTTGTTTGTGCTGCTGATAGAACTGCTCTAAGAAGGGGGTGTGTATGAAGGCTTTAATCTTGGGGGCAGGAATCAGCGGAAAAAGCGCTAATAAACTTTTGAAAAAACTCGGCTATTCAACATATTTGCTAGACGACAAAAAGAAAATTTCATATAAGGGGCTACTAGACAGGTTGCTATGCGACCTGTCTTTACTTGTTGTTAGTCCCGGAGTTGAACTCGATCATCCAATTGTTTGCTTGGCGAAAGAAAAAAATATTGAAGTCGTTGGGGAGTTGGAACTCGGGTTTCGTTTTCTCAAATGCCCAGCGATTGCAATCACTGGCACGAACGGAAAAACCACCACAACAACTCTGGCAGGTGAACTTTTGAAAGGCGAGAAAAATGTGTTTGTTGGGGGAAATATTGGAACGGCGGTAACGTCGTTTGCGCTCCAAACTGAGACAAGTGATTTGGCGGTTTTGGAAGTTAGCAGCTTTCAACTTGAAAGCATTTCTAGGTTTGCGCCGCATATTGCCGTGCTTTTGAATATAACGAGCGACCACCTCAACAGGCACAAGACCTTTGAGAACTATAAAAACGCCAAGCTTAGAATCTTTGAAAACCAAACCGAGGCGGACTATGCTATTTTGAATCTTGACGACGCGGTGGTGATGGGAATAAACAAGGAAAAAATCAAGGCGCAAAAACTATATTTTTCAACGAAAAGTGAGTGTGAAGGCTGCTATTTGAAAAACGGCAACATATATTTTTCGTTCGGCGGCAAAACTGAGATGATGTTTTCGGCCTCCGAGATTCCTTTGATTGGTGAACACAACATTTCAAACGCATTGGCGGCGCTGTTAATCGCAAAGCTGCTTGGCTATGAAACGCAAAACCTTAGAGAAAAAATACATAAATTCAGGGGTGTTTCTCATAGACTTGAATATATCACCGAAATAGATGGGGTAACCTTTATCAACGACAGCAAGTCAACGAACATTTCTTCGTGCGTGGTGGCAATGCGCGCCACGAATGAACCAACAACTTTGATCTTGGGTGGGAGCGATAAGGGGCTAATTTTTGATGAGCTTTTTTCTGCAATGCCAAGCAGCATTAAAAATATTGTTGTTTTGGGCGAAACAAAGCAGAAGATCATTGAAGCGAGCAAGAGATTTAGCGTTTCAAATGTGTATGAGGCGGAAACGCTCAAAGAGGCCGTGCTGATTGCCAAAAGCCTTGCGTCGAGTGGCGAGACAATACTCTTTTCTCCTGCGTGCGCTTCCTTTGATATGTTCGAAAACTACGAGCAGCGCGGTAAGATTTTTACCAAGATTGTCAGGGAGATTGAAAAGAGTGAAAATCGCAAAATATTCGCTAAAAAAAGAAAGAAGGTTCAGAATTGATTTTGTTCTGCTATTTTGCGTTATTTTGCTCGTTGCGTTCGGCATTTTGATGGTCTATTCTGCCAGCTACTACTCAGCCGAACTTACCTACAAAAACAAATACTTTTTCATGCAAAAACAAATTGTCGGTGCGGTCATAGGGCTTATTTTGATGACCGTGATGTACTTCGTGCCATATGAGAAAATTCGAAAGGTAAAGTATCCGCTTTTCATCTTGTCTCTTATTTTGCTAGTGCTAGTTTTCATCCCGCACATCGGCGTGAGGGTGTATGGGGCAAGGCGTTGGATAAACCTTGGATTTTTCACCCTTCAACCAAGCGAGATTGCCAAGTTCGCATTCGTTATTTTTGCCGCTGACTCACTGTCAAAGGCGCGCGAAAAGGTGAAGTCCTTTTCAGGAATATTGCCGACCCTCTGCGCCGGCGCGCTTGTCTGCTTGCTTATTATCATGGAGCCGAACATGTCAATCACCATCTGCGTTGGGGTAACAATGGTTTCAATGCTCTTTGTTGGTGGGGCAAAATTCAAGCACTTCGCGCTCTTGGCAATTCCTATTTTGGTGCTTGGCGTGCTCTTGGTTGTTCTTGAACCATATAGGCTCAGGCGCCTCATTGCGTTCATCGACCCATTTTCGTCGGCGTCGGAAGAGGGGTTCCAGCTTGTGCAATCGCTATATGGGGTTGCAAACGGCGGGTTCTTTGGTGTGGGGCTCTTCAACTCGCGGCAAAAGTATATGTTCTTGCCGTTTGCTGAGTCAGACTTTATTTTCTCAATTATCGCCGAAGAGTTTGGGTTCTTTGGCTGCATAGTGTTGCTTTGCGTTTTTCTTGTGGTCATTGTGCGTGGAATCATCATTGCAATGAAGGCACCGTCGCGTTTTGGGTGCTATCTTGCAGCAGGCATAACAACCGTGATTGCTGTTCAGGTTCTCATGAATGTTGCGGTTGTTACCGGCTCAATCCCGCCAACTGGTTTGCCGCTGCCATTTATTAGTGCTGGAAGCACATCGCTTGTTGTTTTCATGATGGCGGTTGGCATACTTCTCAATATCGACAAAGCCGCCCACATGGCGAGCCTTGGCAAAACTAAGATTTATGACGACAAGCTAATCCCAAGTTTCAATCTTTTTCACAAAAATAGTGAAAAGAGCCATAGAGTATAAGTGTATCAACTTGAAAAGAGGACTTTATGGAAAGCTTTGTTATAAACGGCGGAAAACCGCTAGTGGGCACATTGGAAGTTGACACGGCAAAAAATGCTGTTCTGCCAATCATTGCCGCAACCATTTTGACTGATGAGGAAGTTGTTTTAGTTGATGTACCAAAGATTATCGATGTTGAGAAAATGCTTCAAATCCTTTTGGCGATGGGTGGCAATGTTGTCTACTCGGGCAGAAATGTCATAATAAAAACAAAGGGCCTTTCAAACCTAGAAATCCCGTCGCTGCTCGCAAAAGACATTCGTTCAAGCATCTTCATGCTTGGTCCCTTGCTTGCAAAATACAAAAAGGCGCGAGTAGCGTATCCCGGTGGTTGCGACATCGGGAGCAGACCAATAGATTTGCACTTGTCGGGGCTTCGCGATTTGAATGTTGAGATAAGTGAAGACTATGGCTTCATCGACTGCGATGCAAACAACATGAAAAGCGGGGTGGTACACCTCGACTTTCCAAGTGTTGGGGCAACCGAAAACATCATGATGAGTGCCGTGTTTTTGAAAGGTGAAACAACCATTCTCAACGCTGCAAAAGAGCCCGAGATTGTTGACCTGGCGAATTTTATCAACAGCATTGGTGGAAAGATTCGCGGCGCGGGAACGAGTAGTATTGTGATTGAGGGGGTTGAAACGCTGAGTGGCACGACATATAAGCCCATAAGCGACCGAATCATCGCGGGTACCTATTTGATTGCTGCCGCCATAACAAAGGGTAAACTTTGCCTGACGAATGCGAACTATCAGGATGTTTATGCGCTTTTGAACAAACTTCGAAACGCTGGCTGCCTAATAGACTACACAGAAGACACCATCAGCATTGAATGTTCAAAGCGGCCAATTGCGTGCGCGTCCATTGAAACGCAGCCGTATCCGGGATTTCCAACTGACCTGCAAGCGCAAATGCTGGCTCTCGAAACAATTTCCGACGGCATCTGTGTTGTTACTGAAAACATGTTTGAAACGCGTTTCAAACACGTTCCTGAGCTTTTGAAAATGGGTGCGAAGGTCACAACAAAAGACCGCATGGCAATAGTGCGCGGGGTCAATAGGTTGCATGGCGCAGAAGTGGTTGCCCACGACCTTCGAGGCGGGGCAGGATTAGTGCTTGCTGCTCTTGCAACTGAGGGGAAGACTATTGTTCAAAATGCGCACTATGTTGACAGGGGCTATGAGAACTTCGAATTGAGACTTCAAAGTGTTGGCGCCGACATTAAAAGATGCTAGAAACAGAGAATATCAAAGATTTTTGATGAAAATTATACAAAAAGCAAAAAAATGGTAGTCAAAACAAAAAATTATAATTATAATTAATTATAAATGAGCAAAACAAAGAAAAGGCTGATTATATCTTTCACTATCATCGGTGCATTTATTGTGTTGATGATAGTTTTTGGCGCGTTTTTTAGTTTGAAAAACATCTATGTTGACTATGCAACCTCAACATTTAGAATAGAAGAGTATAGCAAGGAAGACATCGTCAAAACTTCGGGCATAAAAAAGGGCAAGAATGTTTTGTTTATGAGCTTTTCAAAGGCAAGTGCAAAACTTGAAAAGACTTTCCCTTATGCCAAGTTTGAGTTCGTTCGAACCTTCCCAAACAAGCTGACAATCTACATGTCTGAGCGCACGCCTGTATTTCGCGTTTTGGTGAACGGCAAGTGGCAGATATATGACAGGGATTTGAAACTTTTGGAAGAGGTTGAGCCTTCAAATTTGGAAGAGAATAACAACGATAAAGTTCCTGTTCTCAGCGGCAAAACTCTCAACTATGCAACCTCTGTTGGTGACACCATAAGCGATGTACTATTTCAGACACAGTACTGTGCAATTGCCGATGGAATCGTGTATGGAATGAAAGCTCCACTATCTATTGTGTCTGACATAGCATTCAATTATAACGCTGACACCAACATTGAGGAGTTCACCCTCACAATGCGTGATTCGGGAGCAAAAATACTTGTTCAGGACGAAAACTATCTCTATGAAAAAGTTGCCTATGGCGTTGACATTTATTTGGAGAAGGTTAGCCAAAACTCAGAGCACGTTGGGCATCTTGATAAAATTCTTATAAGAGTTTTGAGAAATTTCGATCCGCATGAGACTGATGATGGTGGCGAACTTAGCTCGAAAAGGGTGAGTGTGTATTGCTCCGTGTGCGACTAATTGCGGCGTTTTTTAGCAGAGTATAATATATAGCTTTGTGACACAAAATATAAAATATATGGGCGGTTTGTTTGACAACCGCCTTTCGTTTTTTATATAATTTGGGTATTATAGGAGAAAACTAGAAACTAGATGGTAAAGAAAGATATTGCAATTTTGGATATTGGTTCAATGTGTGTCACTGTCTTGGTTGGCGAAAGGGGCATTAACTCAACTTTCAAAATTAAGGGAAAGGGTAAGGCTGACTATGCAGGATTTCAAAATGGGCAATTTCTTGAACCTGACCAAGTGAAGTATGCTGTTGCCCTTGCGATTTCTAATGCCGAAATCGTTTATGGCGGCAAAATCAGCGAACTCTATGTTGGCGTTCCCGGCGAGTTTTCAAGTGTTATTTGCCGTGAGGCTAGTATTGATTTCACGAAGAAGAGAAAGGTCAACGATGGGGATTTGAAGCAGCTTTATCATGTTGGGAATATCTACCGAAAGCATCCAACCCACACCGTTATCAACCAATCTCCAATCTATTTTGTGCTTGACGATGGCAAGAAGGTCATTGAGCCGCGCGGCATGGTTTCAACCAAACTCAGCGGGCTTGTTTCATATGTCTTGGCTGAGAACAACTTCATCGACTTTTTCGATAGGATTTTAAGTGAACTCAGCATTCGAAAAATAACATATCTTTCGTCGTGTTTGGCGGAAGTGATGCATTTGTTCGACCCGGCAACTCGCGATAGATACGCGCTCTTGGTTGACTGCGGCTATATCACAACATCGGTCATGCTCGCGCGTGGCGATGGGCTGTTGTTCCTCAGCAGCTTCTCAATGGGCGGGGGTTATGTTACTGGCGACCTTAGCCAATGTTTGAAAATAACTTTCCCAGAAGCGGAGAGTTTGAAAAGAAAAGTCCTTCTCAGTTGGGACGCTAAGGAAAACGACACCTATGAAGTTCAGGGCAAGGAATACATTTCGCCATACTCGGCTGTTGCAACCAACCAAATCGTTGAGGACAGGCTCGACATGATTGCAACCTATATCAACAAATGTCTTGACCGCTGCGACTTTGAGTTTCCAGCCTTCATTCCAGTCTATTTGACGGGCGGGGGCATGAACTATATCAGGGGCATCAAGGACTATCTTCCAAGAAAGCTTGGAAGAAAGGTTGAACTCGTTTCGCCGCAAATCCCTAATGCAAACAAGCCTGACTACTCTTCGGAAATCGGGCTTTTGGATCTCGCCTTGGAACTGCTTGAAGAAGAAAAATTTTTGATTGCTAGATAAGGAGGAATTATGGAATATAGCAACATTAATCCTATTTGCCAAATACTCGTTGTTGGTGTTGGTGGAGGCGGCAACAATGCGGTAAACCGCATGATCGCTTCAAATATCAAAAGCGCGAAGTTCGTTGCCGTTAACACGGATAAACAAGCGCTGATGATGAGTAATGCAACATCGCAAATTCAAATTGGTGAAAAATTGACGCGTGGTCTTGGCGCTGGCGCCGACCCTGAGGTTGGAAGAAAAGCCGCTGAGGAAAGCCGTGCCGAAATCGCAGAACGTTTGAAAGGTAGCGACCTTGTTTTCATCACTGCTGGTATGGGCGGTGGAACAGGAACAGGCGCCGCTCCGGTTATTGCTAGCATTGCCAAAGAAATGGGCATTTTGACAATCGCCGTTGTTACCAAACCATTCGCTTTTGAGGGCAGAACAAGAACTCAAAACGCTGAGATGGGTATAAGAAACCTTTCAAAGTGCGTTGATACTTTGGTTGTTATTCCAAACGACAGGCTTTTGCAGGTTGTTCCAAAGGGAACTCCTGTTGTTGACGCGTTCAAGTATGCCGACGACGTGCTTCGCCAAGGTATTCAAGGCATTTCCGACCTTATCGCAACGCCATCGCTTATCAACCTTGACTTCGCCGATGTTAGAACTGTTATGAAGAACCGCGGGCTCGCTCACATGGGTATTGGTGAGGGCAAAGGTGACAAGAGGAATATTGAAGCCGTGAAGCAAGCTGTTGCAAGTCCTTTGCTTGAAACAACAATTGAGGGCGCAACCGCTGTTATCATCAATATCACTGGCGGCTTTGACCTGACGCTCGACGAAATCAACGAGGCGGTTTTGCTTGTTAAGGAAGTTGTTGATCCTTCGGCAAACACTATTTTTGGTGCCACAATTGACGAAAACTATAATGATAGAATCCAAATAACCGTTATTGCAACTGGTTTCCAAAACAGCAATTTTGAAAATATGTATGGCGACAAGAAGGAAGAAAAACCTGCTGAGCCACCAAAACCACAAGTTGCTGTCACAGGGTTTGACAGAACCAAGTTTGCTGAATTTCTTGCAGGAAAGTCTATGGGTGCCGCTCAACCACAAGAAGAGCAAAAGCCATCGTCACTTTCGCTTTTCACCGACGAATTTAAGCAAGAGCCTGCAAAGGAAGAACCAAAGGAAGAGGCTCAGCCAAAGCAATCATTCAGTGACACGCGTGACGACACACGCCGCGATATTGATGTAAGTTCTTCAAGACTTGATGTGGATAATGATGATTTATTACCTCCATTTCTCCGCAAACGCCACTAAACGCCCAACTTCACTTCTTTAACTGCGTTTGCTGATAGGCGGCACGACACAGTCATTTATGTAAATAAACTCCTGCGTCGATGCCACCTATCGAGCCTTGTTAAAGAAGCAAATTTGGGCGTTTAGTTTTTTATAACTGCGTTTCCTGAAGGCGGCGGTCGAGGATGACCAGTATGAGAACTGTATCTTCACGGTGTCCGACGTGCTGTCCAATTC
>CANQQH010000036.1 GCA_947625955.1 uncultured Clostridia bacterium
ATGATACCCCCCCCCCCCATAAATTTGTCAATAAAATAGAGGGTGTTTTTTTGTTTTTTTCTGCGAGGGGCTCACCCCTCGCGCTCCCATTCTCGCGCCCCAAAAAACAATTTGTTTTTTGAGGCGCGCAAATGAACGCAAAAGCCGTTCCGCAAAATAAAAAAAGCGCAATCCTGCTACAATTCATAGAAAAACGGAGTAACCTCTTTCGATTACTCTGTGAAGTTGGTCCCTACAATGTTAATGATTACACCGTTATCATCTATTCTGTTGACCAGGGCAGCAGATAGTATTAGATTTTTGAGATAAAACACAAATATAAAAATTCCCGCTTTCGCTTATTGCTGTGCGGGAATTTTTTATGTGCGTTTTAACCAAAAAGATAGTACTAGTTGCGGTGAGGACGGCGCGCTCCATAAGTGGAGCGCAACTAAACACACTACTGCTGTATGGGAGTTTTTATTTGCGTTTTAGCCAAAAAGATAGTGCTAGTTGCGGTTAGTTGTTGTGCCTCCCCTGTGAGGCGCAACAACTCATCTTTCAAAAACATATTGATAGACATGGCCGGTTCCGGCTTCGAAAAATTCGATGGAAAGTTTTTTGTTCTTATAGTGAAGTTTCTCAATTCGAAGTTTTGAAGGAATGGTTTCCTTGAACATTCCACCCTTGTCAGTCATTTCAAGGATGATATCGTTGCGGTCAATCTTATAGTTGCCAATAACATAGCCCATTGCGTCGCCAGCGCCGAACTCAAAGCGGAAGTAGTCATCAAAGAAATAGAATCGCGGATTGCCGCTCAGGGTCGTCTCGTCGGTTTCAAGATTGCAAAGCACGCTTGTTGCGTGGTAGGTGGTGTTTCTCACGGATTTTGCCGTTGAAGGACCGCAGCCAGCAAACAAAAACATTACTGGTGCAATCATCAGCACAGCCGCAACAAACAAAACCTTTTCCCAAACCTTCTTCATGCCTATATTATACAACGCATTTGCCCGATCGTCAAGAGGGGTGTTTTTCAGTTTTTTGGGCGCGCGAGAAAAAAGACTTGATTTGTTTTTGCGAATGAATTATAATATAGCCATGTTCAATAGATTAAAAGAAATTTATTCCTATGCAAAAGAGAACCTCATTCGCCCGAGATATATTTATAGCTACTTTTTCATGCCAATTCTCTACGGTGCCGGGATTCTCGACCTGCTCGTTGCGTTCACCATGATGCTTGTGAACTCAAAAAAACTTTTGATTCCAAGCCTGATTTTGTTCGGCGTGCTGATTGTTGCATTTATCGTTGCAGGAATTATTAATATTGTTGTGAAGAAAAAAGAAATAAAGGAAGAGGCTGTGAGGCTTGAATTTTTCTTCAACTCCACGCTTGAAAAAGAACCCATCCTTGAATATGTTTTGCCAAACGTTGAAAACAACGTCAACATCCCAATCGTTTTTGCAAGCGACTGCATTGTTATCGACAAGGTTTCCTATCCATATTCAAGCTTTTCCATCGCGCTCTTCACCAGCAACTATATGTACCATGCAAACCTCATCGTTTTGTTTTCGCGAAAAGACGACGCCAAAGAGGAAGACGAAAACGCGAAGAAAGTTGTGAAGAACTTCTCTCTCCCGCTCGACATCAACCTGCTCTCAATCATGAACAACTTCAACCTTCAACTTGAAAACAGCGATGTTCTGGCTTTCATTCGAGACAACCCTGAACTCGCAGCCAAGCAAATCCTCAAATATGGCAAAATCCAGCGAGGCACTGGCAATCCAAAAGTTCGCTAAAAAATAAGATACCGAATTTCGTCGGTATCTCTTTTTTTATTTTATTTTTTCGTCGCCGTCACTTTCCTCTTCGTTATCTTTGACGCTATAAAGGCTCTTCACCTTTTTAACATGGCGAGCGTAGAGCGTGTTAATATCAAACAGGAACACATTCTCAGGGTTGATTTGGAATTTTGTGTCCTCAAACTTCAAGCCAAACCATTCAAGGAACTCTTCAATCTTTCTCAAACGGTCATAGTTGTCTTTCACAATTCTTCTCACTGGCTTCTTGCCAAGCGCAATAATGTCGTCAAGTGTTTCAGGCTGAATGGCAAGAACAACAGGTTCAAGTGCGCGTGGAATATCGAGCGAGGAGACGCGTATGTTCGAGGCTGTGAAGTCCGACCCCTTCATTTTCAAACCAAGCATTGCAAGTTGCTCTTCGGCAGTTATTATCATCTCGGTTGCAGGAGCAAAAGCTGCGTGCGAATGAACATAGCTCGAAAATGGCTCCTTGCCAACTTCAACCAAGTCGCCAATTGTTTTGATAAACCTGTCGCCGTTTGGTGACTTCACCTTGTAGGTTTTCATCATGCTAAACAGCTTTTCGTCAAGTTGCAACATCCAAATTGGCAAATTCTGCCTTTCTTCCATTCCCTCAGAGGTTAGTTCGTAGCTCATAATTTCTCCTTTCAAACCCGTCCATTATACCACTACTTTCAAAATTTTCAACATCTTTTTCGCTTTTTACGCACTTTTTATATAAATTAGTGGCATTTTTTGCGTTTTTTATTTCCATTCCTCAAAGAAGGCAAGAATATAGTTATAGATATCTTTTTTATTGAGCTCGTTCAAAAGTTCGTGACGGCAGTCTTTGAAGAGCATCATTTGAACGCTCTTTCCGTGCTTGCTATACGCCTTGAAAAGTTGTTTCACCTGTTTGCCGTTCTGCGAAACAGGGTCCTTCATGCCAGCGATGAGGAAAATCTGCTTGTCGTCTGGGATTTGGTCAATGCCGCTGTTGCAGTCGCGCAGGTTCGAGAACAAGGAAACATAGAAACTATATGGGAAACTCTTGCCGCATAATTCGTCGTTTTCATACTCCTCAAAAACCTTGTCATCGCGGGTGAGCCAGTTGCCATTTTTGAACCTTTTTCTATACGCCATGAGGCTGAGTTTTTCAACGCGAGTTGCCTTCTCATTCTCTCTGCCGGCAGCAAACTTCTTTGCCAGTTTGTTCGCAAGTTTCATGAGCGTTGCCTCGCCGTTTGCCGTGCCGCAGAGCACATACTTTTGCGGAATGTCGCTAACCTGCATGAGTTTTTGCGTAAGCATTGAGCCGTAGGAGTGCGAGAACACAAAAACCGGAACGCTATAACTTTTTTTGAGCCATGCAACCAGCACTTTGAGGTCTTCAACACTCTCCGCGAAAATGTCGCCTTTCGAGTAGCCAAGCAGTTCCATACTCTCCGCCGTGTGGCCGTGCCCCCTCAAATCCGGAGCCAAAACCGAGTAGCCTTTTGAAACCAAAAACTCGCAAAAATCATTGTAGCGAAATGCGTGCTCCTGCATCCCATGAACAACCAACACCGCCGCCTTTGGCTTGGCCTCTGGCTCATAGAGATAGCATCTCAGGGTGAGCCCATCGAAGCTTTTGAGCATTATCTTTTTCATTTTTCCTCCTTCAACATCTTAACAAAAATGTCTTTTGCCGGATTGTTCATCTTTTGATTATATTCTACAACACTTATCACTCTTTTGTCTATTTCAAAATCCGTGTTCAGCTTGAAAATTTCACCCTTTTCAAGTTCGCGACCGAAATAATCAAGGTTAACAATTCCAACCGCCAGCCCCTTCTTGATAAAGTCGATGATGAGACCATAGTTGTCAAGCTCATACTTGACTGGCAGCGAGATGTTGTGGCGCGTGAAAAAGATGTCAACATTGTTGCGCGACGTGTGCTCGGGGCTGATGAGCGCAAGCGGAAGCGACGCAAATTCTTCCTTTGTCATTGGTCTGTTTTGGTACTTCTCAAAATAGCTTTTGCTCCCAACAACGCTATACGAAACAACAAACTCCTTGCAGGTGTCAAGGTCGGGCTTCACTTGGTCTTTGTCGAGCACGGCAACGTCCAGCTCGTTGTTGCGAAGTTGGCTGATGTTTGGAAAGGCGTTGATGAACTTGCCAATAATCGGGCTGAGAAGTATGGTGATGTTGGATGTTGTTGTCCCGATTCTCAGCACGCCTGCTTTGAGCTTGGTAACGTTCGAAAAATAGTCATAGAGCCCGTCGAGCTCCTTCATGAGCGGCTTCGCCTTTTCGAAGATGTTCTTTCCCTCGGTCGTCAGCTCAACCCCGCGATTCTTCCTCACAAACAGCTTGCCGCCCATCTCGGCTTCAAGCTCCTTTATCGCCTTTGTGATCGCCGGCTGCGAAATATAGAGCTTCTCACTCGCCTTCGTGATACTCCCCTCCTCAGCAACCACAATAAACATTCGAAGTAGATTTGAATTTGCCATAACCCCTCGTTATAACCACCATAATTACTATATATTTTACATTATATCAAAACTTTGCTAAAATAACAAGTGAAAGCAAGCAATGGAGGGAAAAATTATGAAAGAACTTGTGATAAACAAAGAAATGCTGAGATTCGTGTTTTCAAGGCTGAGGGCGCAAGAGGGCATCACGAAAGGCAACATAACAAAAACCATTGGCGACGAAATGATTTTCAAAATCCTCATCAACACGCTCTATAAAAAAGACAAAAATATGATTCTCACAGAACTTGAAACCGCCGTGAAAAAAGAAAACGGAAACTTTATTTTCATGTATGTTAGCCAAAAGTGGGACGAGGTCAAGAAAAACTACTCCTCCATTCCCTTCGACGAACTCGCCAAACTCTCCATCAAAGACCTTCCAAAGCTCACCACTCTCAAAAACCAAATCGCATAAACAAAATTCACTATTTGAAAATAACCAGCAAAAAAGAAGGCATTTTACCTTCTTTTTCTGTTTATTTCTACCACGTTGCTGGGGCGTGATGGGTTACAACAAGTTTGCCGCAAACTAGCGCTATCTTGAACTCTTTCCAATCATTATCCGCAATAAAGTCCGCTTTCGACAAATTCTAACAAAATGATATATAATTCTCATTTTCCCTGTCAAGCGATTGCGCCCTAATTTTGGTTTTGCAATTTGGTTAGAAGGGTGTATAACATTAATATGGATGAAAAATTCAAAGGTTTTGAACCTGTTTTCACAAGCGAGTCAAGAGTGCTGATTCTTGGCAGTTTTCCAAGCACAAAAAGCCGCGCCTATGGGTTCTATTATGGAAACCCGCGCAATAAATTTTGGAGCATGCTTGAAGAGGTGTTTGGCGAAGATATTGAGAAGGACGTCGCGGAGAGAAAGGCCTTCCTTTTATCGCATAACATTGCCCTTTTCGACGCCGTTTGCGAAAGTGACCTTCGCGGGTCGCTAGATTCCAGCCTTGAAAAATCCAACAAAACCCTTTCCTCGCTCGACTTTCTGCTGCCCCCGCACACAAAAGTTGAAAAAATCCTTTGCAATGGAAAAACCGCGTTTGGCATTGTTTCAAAGACTCTCATCACCTCACTTCCCATAATCTATATGCCTTCAACCAGCCCCGCAAACGTTACTTTTTCAATCAAACCTTGGAAAAACGCTCTGGATTTTCTGCAAAATTCACACAAAAAACCTTAATTTTTGTTCTATTTTGCGTTTTTTAGCTGTATTTTATAAAATCACAGCCCAAACACACCCCATTTCACGCAATTTAACTAGCCAAACACCATAATATGCAGATAAATTTATCAATTTTACCCATTACCTATCATTAAAAATTTTTGTGCTAAAATTTGCGAAAAAGAATTGTAAATCCCACCCACCTATGCTATAATACACGCGTTGGCAAAATAAATATGCAGCCGTAGCTCAGCTGGATAGAGCGTCCGCCTCCTAAGCGGAAGGTCGGCAGTTCAAATCTGCCCGGTTGCACCAACAAAAAAGCCAACTATTCAGTTGGCTTTTTATCTTGTTTAACAAGATATGTTTTTAAATATAGTTTATTGTCTTTTTCTACAAGTTCAGCTCTAAATCTTTTTGTAATATCATCCATTGTTTCCTTATATTTTTGAGGATTTTCACGAGAATAATTATATACAACAGCCCTAGTAACTACGAAATCCAAATCATCTTCATCCTCTGATTTTAAAGTATTGTTTTTTAATGCCAAATTTTTCGTAATCATATTATTATACAACCACAGATCATGCTCCTTCTCTTTATCTATAAACTCCGACGTTAATAGGTTATAAAAATTTGTCAGCGACTTGATGCGTTGCGGACCTTTTTCCTGGTTAATTTTATTTTTGATACTTAAATATACATCATTGGTTAAATAATTACCAAAATTCATCCTCGCTAATTTCTTTATGTATTCCATATGTAATTCAACATCTATATCAAGTTGTGTTAAAAAGTTAATCATACCAACTGCATTTAACTTGTCTTTCACAATAATGGAAGAAATAAATGGATCATCATTTACCAACACGTAATTTTTATTGCTTTGCACCAATCCTAATATATCATTTTCAAGAATAAGTTTTTGTTCTAAGAACAAATTTTCAATGTCTGAAGTCGTTTTGTATAAAAACTCATGATTTGGAGCAGGTAATTCATCAACTAATCTCTTTAATCTGTTATAAAATAAAATCCTATTTCTTCGAAGTTCCTGATCATATTCATCTCGATAAACTTGCCCTTCCCTATATATTAACTGTCCCACACATGAGCCCGACTTACAAGTTGCCAGGCTTTCTTCAATTTCCTGTAACAAAATTCTTTTTGTCATAACTGAACAAATGCAATTTTTATTTTTTATTAAATTTACATCAACATCTAAAATGGCCAATATCAAAATTGCGTCAAACGATAAAACATATCCCTCTAAATCTTTTATTTTTATCGACGAATCTAAATTTCTTAATTTTCTTTTATTTTCATAAAAAAGAAAATTATATGTTTCTAAATATTTTTTGCCTAAGTATTGAGAAAACATTGTAATTGGCAAATTACACTTTGAATCATTGTAAACTTGTACTATATTATCTATTTTTTCTTTCCTGTTTTTTAGAATTTCAATAACGTTTTGTTTTAATCCTTCTATGTTTTCACCTTTTATTGCCACAGCTTTATTATTATTTATAAGTTTAGAAATGGCATAAGAAAAAATTATTGTTTCGTTCCATACTAAATCTATTATTTTATAATCCTGATTTCTAAAAGTAACAACATCTCCAATTGTTCGAAATAATATATTTTCAATCTCCTTTTCGCTTTCCTTATAGTGATAACAATTTGCTAAATTGTTAGGCTTTAATCCTGCCAACAGTTCATCGTTATGTATCGAGATTTTTTTAACATTATCCTCCATTTTTAATATAACGGTAACATTCGCCTCTGCTTTTTGAGGCTTGTTTTTGTTCTCTTTACCAACACATAAGTTCATGTAAATATTTAGACTGTTTAGATTATTTTCATCAATTAGCAATGATTTTAATAATAATCGTTTTGCTACTTCGATTTTATTATTAGCTCTTGAATATATATAACCAACTAACGATAATATATTGCCATCATTTATTTTCGATGCCGTTTCTAAAATTTCATCTTCTTCATAATCAGAAGTTTCGATCCGTAAATTTAATAAAGATGCTAGATATTCTTTAGAAAATTTCACATTTAATTCTTCTTGAATATATTTTTTTGCATTTGACATATCCCCTAATTTATAACTACAAACTGAAATACTCCAATTCACATTCTCAATTTGATTATTTTCCTTTAAAACATCTAAGAATATCTCTTTTGCTTTCACAATAAACTCTTTATTATTAGAATTCATTAAAGCTGTTGCTATTTGTAATTTAAAGCTGACTAAAGGATTTAAGTTTATAATTTTAATCAATTCATCATATTTCTCAGCTCTACAAAGAACCGAAATCAAATAACTTAAAGTCCCGGGATCTATCTTATTCAAGATATCATTTCTAGATAAAATCCACTGCAATTCCCTTTTGAATACTGCCTTGTGTTTTTTACTTTTAGCTGAATAATATGCGAGCAAAATATGATAAGAACTATCCTTATCATAGCGATCATTATATTTCAACAAAAAATTTACCGATGAAAAGCTTTTAGTTGGCCTCTTGTTTTTTAATCTAATATAGATATCTAAAAAATTACAATTATTGTTAAATAGATATAAGTTAGAATTAAAAATCATAAGCGCTTTTTGTGGATAATTTTCTGACAAATCATTTAAGTATCCGCAAGCAAGTCTGTAATCGTTTAAAACTTCACAGGTTTGTCTTATCTCTGAAAATTCAACTGAAGTAATATCTTTTTCGATCTTGTGAACTATTGTTAAACTTTTAACTATGGGATCATTTTTTACTTGCTCACTACATTCTTCATATAATGTTTCAAAAAACTCTGCATCCTCGAGACCGTTGGATAAATTCAGCATCACCCTCCAAAAACTCATCTGTAGTTGTGGCGTCAATTGCTTTATTTTACTCAATGAATTTAAAAATTGTTCAGATTCTGGTATGTCTCTTAATTTTTGTCTCTTTACATTTAAAAGTTTAATACTCTCTTGTTGTATTTTGTAAATTAGGACCTTCTGCTGATACAGAAATTCTCCATCATAAAACGGTATCGTATTAATCTTATCTTTTATTGTGCAGTTATTATCTATAGCATAATTTGTGACCATTTTGTGAATAAAAGATCCCTGCTCAATATCAACGACTTTTTGATCATCTATTATCTCATTTTCTCTTAATAAAACATTGCCTTCTAGTGCGTCTGAAATAATCCAGGAACAAATCTTTTTTAATTTTGCATCCTCGCAATAATCGTAAACAAGATTTAATAATTCCTTATCCAAAAACTGCGCAAATAATTCCACTAAATAATTTACATATTTTTTATTAGCTTTTTCGACATAATGAATAATCTCATTTTCTATTCCAACTCGATCGCAATAAAATTTGTAAACTATATTAAAATATGTAAACAAATCAATAAATTCATCACTCATGTTGGTTGGTGATGTTGATTGAATATATGTTTTTAATTTTAGATAATCTCCATTTATAATCAAATCGTTAAGCAAATTAAAAGTATGATCCACATCAAGACCACCAGAAACAACTTTGTGCGAAAACTCTCCACTTCCTTCAATTGCATTACGTACTCTTTCTT
>CANQQH010000037.1 GCA_947625955.1 uncultured Clostridia bacterium
AAAGACATGCAAGACATGGAGTTTACTATCGAGCATGGCAAACTCTATATGCTTCAAACTCGTAATGGTAAGAGAACCGCAAGGGCAGCTTTGAAGATTGCTGTTGACATGGTTAAAACTGGCATGTGGACAGAGCAAGAGGCTCTTTTGAAGATCGAGCCAAAGCAACTTGACAGTCTTCTTCACCCAACATTTGAGCCAAACGCTTTGAAGAAAGCAACAGTTATCGCGCAAGGTTTGCCAGCATCTCCGGGTGCTGCTGCCGGAAAAGTATGTTTTTCAAGTGCCGAAGCAATTGAACGCGCTGCTAATGGCGAGAAAGTTGTGCTTGTTCGTTTGGAAACTTCTCCAGAAGACATCGAAGGTATGGCAAAAGCGCAAGGCATCTTGACCGTTCGCGGCGGAATGACATCGCACGCTGCCGTTGTTGCTCGTGGAATGGGAACCTGCTGCGTTTCAGGTTGCTCAGCCGTTATCGTTAATGAAGACAAGAAAGAACTTTCAATCAATGGCAAGACCTACACCGCCAACGACTATATCTCAATTGACGGCATGACAGGTAATGTCTATGGTGAACAACTTCCAACAATCCCTGCATCTTTGTCGGGTGACTTTGGAAAAATCATGTCTTGGGCAGACAAGTATCGTGCGCTCAAAGTTCGCACAAATGCCGACAACCCTCGCGACGCAAAACAAGCCTATGAGTTTGGTGCCGAAGGTGTTGGTCTTTGCAGAACTGAGCATATGTTCTTCGAAGCTGACAGAATCATGGCTGTTCGCGAAATGATTGTTTCGAAGACAGTTGAAGAGAGAAAGAAAGCGCTCAGCAAAATTCTCCCAATGCAAAGAAACGACTTTGAGGGTATCTATAAAGAAATGAAGGGTAACCCTGTAACAATCCGTCTTCTTGACCCACCTCTACACGAGTTCCTTCCTCACACAGATGATGAAATTAAAGAACTTGCAAAAGAAATGGGCTTGAAATTTGCTGAACTTAAAGCAACAGTTGACTACTTGCATGAGTTCAACCCAATGCTTGGTCACCGTGGATGCCGTTTGTGCGTCACATATCCTGAAATTGCTGAAATGCAAACAAGAGCAATCATGGAAGCTGCTGTTAAAGTGAAGAAAGAGAAAGGCTATAACATCGTTCCTGAAATCATGGTTCCATTGGTTGGCGAAAAGAAAGAACTTGACTATGTTAAGGAATACATTGTGAAGACAGCTGAGGAAGTTATCAAAGAATCAAAGGTTGCAATGCAATATAAGATTGGAACAATGATCGAAATCCCAAGAGCTGCGCTCACTGCCGACAAGATTGCCGAAACTGCTGAGTTCTTTAGCTTTGGAACAAACGACCTCACTCAAATGACCTATGGATTCAGCCGTGACGATGCTGGCAAGTTCCTCAAAGATTACTATTCAAAGAAAATCTTCGAGCAAGACCCATTCGCTCGTATTGACGAAGCTGGCGTTGGTAAACTTGTTGAAATGGCTTCAAAACTTGGACGCCAAACAAGAAAAGACATCAAACTTGGAATCTGCGGCGAGCATGGTGGTGACCCTGCAACAATCGAGTTCTGCCATAGAGTTGGTCTCACATATGTTTCATGCTCACCATTTAGAGTTCCAATTGCAAGATTGGCTGCTGCGCAAGCTAACATCAAATTCCCAAGACAATAATACTCAAAAAATCAAAAAAATTCTCACATTCTTGTGAGAATTTTTTTTGCTCTGAAAAAGTGTAAAATGAATTTTTTCATCTACACCAAAAACCACAACTAGTGAAAAAACCAAAATGTGAGGCTGCACCCAAAAATGGAAATTTGGCAAAAATCAAAATCAAAAATAAAAGGGGAGAAGAAAATTTTTTTGAATGAGAAATATAAAAAATTTGAACTAAATTATGATTACAAATTTATGTGCGAATTTATGTTAAAAATTGATTGACAAATGAAATGATTTTTACTATTATATTTGTAATAAAAAATAGGGTGGTAATTGTAATGACCAAGTTTAGAATAGACAAAAATAAAATAGCTTCAAAAACAATCAATAGAACAATAAGAATCAAGGAAGAAGTGTTTGAAAAGCTCATGGAGCTTAGCAAAGAGAATGGGGTATCTTTCAACAAGATTGTTCAGGAGTGCATTGAATATTCGCTAAGCCATATGTGAGTGAATTGTTTTTTGCTGAAATTTTTGTTTTGAAAACAAATTAGTTTTAGTTTATTTTTTGCACAAAAATTGAGAAGAAAATCAAAAAAATTAATTCTTAATTTTAGCAAAATTTTTCGGGCGGTTACTTTTTCTCTTAATTTTTCGAAAATAAAAAATTTGAAAAAAATTGAAAATAAAAAAAGACATTTTTGAAAACTTGTCGTATTTATCTATTGTATATATAAGCGTAAAAATGATAAAGAAAAGTTGAAACTAAGGTAAGTAAGAATTGAGTAGTAACGACAAACTGACTAAATTTATTGAAGAACTAAAAGCAAAAAATGATATTGTTTCTGTTGTTTCTCGCTATGTGCCGCTCGAACGAAAAGGGCGTTCCTTTTGGGGAAGGTGTCCTTTTCATTCGGAAAAAACACCGTCGTTTTCTGTGAACGACTATGATCAGTTCTATCATTGCTTTGGCTGTGGCGTTGGTGGCGATGTTATAAAGTTTATTCAAAATATTGAATCTGTTGACTTCATGGGCGCTGTGCATATTTTGGCAGACCTTGCCCACATGGAAGTTCCTTCATTTTCTGGCGCGGCTAGCGATGAAGAGGACATCAAAAAACGCAAGCAAGAAAAAGAGCGTTTGCTCGATTTGATGCGCGACACGGCGCGTCACTACGTTGCAAATTTGAAATCACCAATGGCAAAGGTGGGAATCATGTATTTTGAAAAGCGCAACATTTCGCCTGAGGTTGCGAGGATGTTTGGCATCGGCTTTTCGCTAAATTTCAATGAGATTATTGATTTTCTCAAATCCAAGAACTACACGCTTGAAGAAATGGAAAAAGCCGGCGTTATCAAATATAAGGATGGAAGGCCGTATGATGCGCTCGGCGGAAGAGTAATTTTCCCAATTATCGACACATCGAACAACGTTATTGCGTTTTGCGGCAGAACACTTGAACCGCATCCAACGCACGCAAAGTATATTAACACTGCCGACACCGTGCTTTTCAGCAAGAGTAAGAATCTTTTTGCGATAAACCTCGTGAAGAAAAACAGGTTTGAGCAAGGCAAGATCGACTACATGATTGTTGTTGAAGGGCAAATGGATGCTGTGAGTTTGCACAAGGCCGGCTTCACAACTGCGGTTGCGAGCATGGGAACTGCGCTAACTCAGGAGCAAGCAAAGCTCATCAAGCGCTTCGCCGAAAAAGTCTATATCTGCTACGATGGCGACACGGCTGGAAAGAAAGCAACGCTCAGGGGGCTTGACATTTTGAAGTCAACCGGGCTGGATGTTTATGTGATGAGTATGCCAGAGGGGCTTGACCCTGACGATGTTATAAACAAGTATGGCGAGGCGGGCTACAAAAAGCTTTTGCAAAAGGCGCTGCCACTTGTGGATTTCAAACTGGAATTTTTGAAAAACACGTTCGACACAACAACCAACGAAGGCAGAGCAAAGTTTTTGAATGAAGCGATTCTCGTTCTGCAAGCCCTCGACGAGGTTGAGCGCGAAGTGTATATTGATAAAGTCAGCGAAATTTCTGGCGTTTTGAAAGATTTTGTTCGAAGGCAAGTTGGCAGCAACGTTCAACAGGAAGTTCAAGAACCGATTGTTTCGCACGCTGCGTCCATCGAGCAAAACACGCGTGGAGCGTTGCCGCAAGACGTCAAGAGTGTGCAGGCTGAAAAATTCATACTTTCCGCAATGCTGCACAGAAAGCCGTATGCTTTTTTCAAAACGGATGTGCGCGAATATTTCACGGAGCTGAGGCAAGAATTTTATGTTACGATTCAAGAACTTCTCAGCGGTGAGAATGGCGGAGACATTGTCAAAGCCTTCTATGAAAAGTATTCGCAAGATGAAAGCGAGGACGGCGAAAACTCAAAGAGTGAGCAAGCCAGCGAGATTATCAACTATATATACAAGAACGCGAGCGACGAGAACGACCTAAAATACTACAAAGATTGCGTGAGTCTTGTTGTGAAAGCCTACTGCGACCGCGAGGTTGAGCGGCTAACCAAACAGCTTGAAGATGAAGTTGACAAAGCAAAACGACTGGATATCATGAAAAAAATTAAAGAAATTTTAGATAAAAACCAAAACAAAAAGGTGGATTAAAGATGGCAATAAAATCAAAAGTTGAAGCAGAGATTAACAAAATCATTGAAATGGGGCGAAAAACAGGAAGTATCAACATGGACGATATTTCCGAGCGTTTCGCAAAAATCAATGCAACAGCAGAGGAAATTGATGAAATTCTTGCGAAAATTCAAGAAAGTGGTGTGAAGCTCATTGAGAACACGGTTGTGCAAAACGACGACGAAATCGAAGAGTTGATGAACCGCGCCAGCATCGATGACCCTGTGAAGATGTATTTGAAAGATATTGGAAAAGTTCCGCTTTTGTCGCCAGAGGAAGAGGTTGAACTTGCAATACGAATGGCGAATGGTGATGAAAGTGCAAAGCGCAGGCTCAGCGAAGCCAATTTGAGATTGGTTGTTTCTATTGCCAAAAGATATGTTGGCAGAGGTTTGCTTTTCCTTGACCTTATTCAAGAAGGCAACTTTGGACTTATGAAAGCTGTTGAAAAATTTGACCACACGAAGGGGTTCAGGTTTTCAACCTATGCGACATGGTGGATTCGTCAATCAATAACAAGAGCGATCGCCGACCAAGCCAGAACAATTCGTATTCCTGTTCACATGGTTGAAACGATCAACAAACAAGTGCGCGTTTCAAGAAACCTTTTGCAAACTCTCGGGCGTGAACCAACCCCAGAAGAAATCGCAAAAGAAATGGGTATCACCGAGGAAAAGGTGCGCGACATTCAAAAAATTGCGCAAGAGACAATCTCGCTCGATACGCCTGTTGGTGAAGAGGAAGACAGCAACCTTGGAACTTTCTTGCAAGATGAAACCGCAACCAACCCGGCTGAGAGCGCAACCAACCTCATGCTCAAAGAGCAGTTGCTTGATGTTTTGAACACGCTGACCCCAAGAGAGCAAAAAGTCATCATGCTTCGATATGGTGTTGACGACGGACATCCAAGAACGCTTGAAGAAGTTGGAAAGGAATTTAATGTTACTCGTGAACGTATCAGGCAGATTGAAGCGAAGGCGCTCAAAAAACTTCGCCATCCATCAAGAAGCAAAAGATTGAAGGATTTCCTTGACAACTGATGAGAGCGAAGAAACGAATCGAGACCATTGCGGACTTAATAGAAAATGTTGACTTGGCTGTTGACATCGGTGCCGACCATGGCTACCTTGCAAAAATGCTCGTTGAAAAGAAAAAAGCGAAGAAGGTTATTGCAACCGACATCAGTGCGAAAAGTTTGCAAAAAACCATTGAACTTTGCAAAAGGTTTAATCTTGCAAATATTGAAGCAAGGGTCGGCGATGGAATAGAACCAATCAAAACCGAAAAAGTTGATGTTTGCATTATTGCGGGAATGGGCGGCTACGAAATTATAAAAATACTTGGCACAGCGAAAAATGCGACCGTCAAAGAATGGATTTTTCAACCAGCGCAAAACACGATTGAACTAAGACAATATTTAAAAAATAATAATTTCAAAATTTTGAAAGATTTTATTGTGAAAGACCAAAATAAGTTTTATAATACATTGGTGGTTGAAAAATCTCAAAACAGGCAAGAACTCAGTGAACTTGAAATAAGATATGGTTTGACTAACTTTGACCTTTGTTCTGCCGACTTTATTGAATATCTTATGGACAAGCTTGAAAGAATAAACAAAACTTTGGAAAACAATAAAAGTGAAAAACTTGAAAATGAAAAAGACGAAGTTTTGACTGTGCTTGCTAAAATGAAGGAGAAAACAAAATGAACGAAATTATAAAATATCAAGAAATAGACAAAAAACTGAGGCAGCTTGAAGGCGAACTCAATTCAAGTTTGAATCGAAAGAACGCTGCTGAAATGCAACAATATTTGAAAGACGGACAGGCAAAATTGATAAGGCTTGAAGAGAGTGCAAAGAACTTGACTGAGCAATATCAAAAGGCGCTCAAACTCTATAACGAATTTGTTGCGAAGTTGGAAATTTTGTCAAAAAATGTTGAAAGCGTTGAAACCGGAAAAATTGACGAGCTGGAAGCCATCATTCAAAACTACAACAAGATGTCGGAAAATTTGGATAACAACATCAACATTTTGGGCGGAAGGATTGCCAGCATTACAAAGGAATATGAAAATATCATTTCAAACGCAAAGAAAGCAAGACACAATTTGGAAATTTATAAGTCAAACTTCAACAAGGAGAAGGAAAAACTCGAACCTGAGATTTTGAAACTTAAAGAAGAGAAGAGTAAGCAAAAGGCAAAGGTGGATCCAAAACTTTTGGCAAAGTATAACGCAAAGTTTGAAAGCAAAATTTTCCCTGTGTTTGTTCCTGAGACCAGAGGGGGATGCGGTGGATGCAGAATGGAAATCCCAGCAGGCAAGATGTCGCAACTCAAAGCAAACGGCATGGTTGAATGTGAGAACTGTGGACGAATAATCTATGTGAAAGAGTAATTGATATAGAATAAAAATCGCGAAAGCGATTTTTTTCTTTTGCATTTTTTTGGCTTGCTATATTTTATTTGCTGCTATGAAAAATTTTTGAGCATGCTCGCTTAGCCATTTCATGTGAGCGTTTCGACATATTTTGGCAAACAAGCTAATATGATTTATAAATGGCGAAAAATAGTTTTGTTATTGGGCTGTCAATCACTGGAGCCATTGTTGGAGTTGGTTTTGCAAGCGGAAGAGAGATTGCAAAATTTTTTGCATCGCATGGATTTTGGTCACTCTTTTTTTGCTTGCTAGCCGGCATATTTTTTGGTTTGTTTTCGCTTGCAATATTCATTATATCAAAAAAAGAATGTGCATTAATAGATGAAGATTTTGCACATGAAAAACGCAAAATGGCTAATAAAAATGTGAAAAATGCAATCAGTTCACCAAAAAAGTCGTGTTTTAATTACTTTAATAAAGTTTTTGATTTTGTGTTGTTTGTTTGTCAAATTGCCATTGCTTCTGCCATGTTTGCCGGGTTTTCTTTGCTTGTTGATTTTTTTGATTTTTCTAGTTTTTCACTTTTGATTGTGAAAGTGCTAGTTTTGATTGTTTGCTTTTTCTTTCTCAAACATAACGATAATGGGGTTGGTCTAGTTAACATGATATTGTCGTTTGTTTTATTTTTTCTTGCGGCATTGATTTTGGTTCTATGTTTTTCGAAAGGTGAGTATGATATTTTTCCAAAGACCTATTCATCCAAACTTTTATATTTGCCGCTTTTATATGTTGGGATGAATATTTTCACGGTGTATCCACTTCTCAGGGAGAGGGGAAGGAAAATTTCTTCAAAGAAAGAACTTGTGCTTTCAAGTTTCTTTATTGGACTATTTGTTTTTGTTGCTCTCTTTATGATGTGCCTTTGCATCTTGCTTTTTGGTGGCAGTCTTATTGATAGCGGGTTTGTTATGGTGGAACTCGTTGATGCAAAATCAAAAGTGTTCGGGTTCCTATATTTGATAGTTGTGCTTTTCAGCATTGCAACAACTCTAATCTCAACATCATATGGGGCGAGCTGTTATCTTCGAAAAAAGATGTCTTCATCAGGGGCAGTTATGGTTTCGCTTTGTTTGGCGTTTCTTATCAGTTTTGTTGGATTCAAAGATATAATCGACAAACTTTACCCGCTGCTTGGCGCCATTTGTTTGGTTATTGTTTTTCTAAAATTCTGTTTTTTGAAGAGTAATAACTCTGTGTTTGGTGAACAATAATAGTGTGAAAAAACGCAAATTTCATGAAATTTGTGTAAAATTCGCTTTCAGTTTGGCGTTTTGGTAGAAAATTTTGTTGTTTTGCTTTATTTTTATTGGTTCAAATTTTATTTGGGGCAAAATAAAAAAATGGGTTTGACAGCCCCTTTTCGTTTGGAGATTTGTTTTATTTTTGATAGACTTATATTTGTATAAATATAAATTTAGGTGAAACATTATGATGTTAACGAAGAAAAAGAAGAAAATAATCGGCATCACACTTGTCAGTTTATTGGTGTGTGTGATTTCAATCGCAATGATTATTGGAGTTGTGTTTATTGTGCGAGACAAAAGCTCTGGGCTTTCGCGCCAGCAACTCGAATTTGGTCGTGCTGTTAGTTCAGCCAAATCTTCTGCTGTGAAAGAAGACATCGACCTAAGTTTTCTTCCAAGTGAAATTGAGCCAAGCAAAATTGTGCTTGACAGCGAAAACTATGTTGCAATTCAAGAAACCGATTCAGTTTTGATTTACTCAAAGCAAAAAAAAGAATATGTTTCGCCTGATGAAGCAATTTTGAAAGTTGAGAACATCTCAAATAATGTTGCGCTGGCTGAGGCGTCTAGTGGCAGGGAGCTTCTCAATCTCTCAACTGGCGAAAAAATCGCAGCCCTTTCAAAAGAGTCTATTTATTTTGCTGGCAACTATTGCCTCATAAAAACCAACTCGGCAAGCACTATTAACTTTTCTGGTGAGAACGCTTCTTCGCTTGGAGCAATACTTCTTAACACGCTTAGCGGCGAGGCTGAA
>CANQQH010000038.1 GCA_947625955.1 uncultured Clostridia bacterium
CCTTCAAAAACAAATACTTTTGCAAAAGTTTGTCTATGCTTTGCGAAGAAAGTTCCTCGAAATTCTCATGAAGATTGCAAACAACCGCCAGCATAAGTTTTAGGTAGGCTCCATTTTGCGGCTGGATTAGAATGTGCGGATGGGTGAGAATGTAGTTTTTGCTGATGTTGAGCTCAAACAGCATGAACACATGTTTTTCCAAAAGCCCATAGAAAAGCAGCTCGGGAACCTCGCGAACAAGGTCGTGGGCTTGCCTATCTGAAATGTCAAACACTTTTTTAATTTTCGCAAAGCGCGAATCAAACTCACTTTCCGTCAGCAAGAGAAAATTTGGTTGCTTCAAAACAATGCTTCTCACATCTTGCTTTGGGTAAATCTTGCCGCAAAATCTATCAAAAACACCTTTGATATCGTTTATGTCTTCAAACAAAAGCTCAGGGCAAGCCTCTATGAGGCTCAAAAACTCAGCCTTGCCAAACCCAAAGCTCGTCAAAAGTTTGCGAAGCGAATCAACACAATCATTGCTAGCAAATAGCAGGCGCGGCTCTTTTCGAATGAGTGCTCGAAGCTCGAAGTCCTCTTTGTCAAAAACGCTAGTCAAAAACTCAATTTGCGAAATAACTTTTTGCTTCGTGAGCGAAAACAAAGCAGGGAAAAAATATAAGAGGCGAAGTGCATCCTTTTTCGAAACATCAAAAATTACTTTCACAAGGTCAACTCGAAACTTGATTTTTTCGTGACTGGTTATGATGAGGCTTGGCCTGTGGAGAAGTAGGTTATAAAACTCGGGAAGGGTTATGTCAAACTCCGCTTCAAGCCCATGAAAGTTGCTAACGAGCTCCTCGGGCGAAACATACAAAATCGACGGCTCTTTCAAAATCATCAAGCAAACATCCTCAACATCCATGCTCAGCCTTTTGTGGATGAGATTGATAATAGGAGTGGTGTTGATAATATCACCACTAACCTTGCCTCGAAGCAACTTCACAAGAACATTTTTGCACTCGTTTATATCCATCACTAAAAAGTTTATATTTTCAAAAAGCGATTGTCAATAAATTTCATAAAACCAAAAATTTTCTTGGCTCTTTGAGTGGCGTGCAGGGCGGTTTGCGCGTGCGAACACGCGGGCGCGTGGGAGCGTGCGTGTGCGCGCATATGCGTGCATGGCGTGCGCGAGGGCACATGCGCGAAGGGGCGCGCGCGCACGCGCGCGGAAGTTAGCATGGTATCGTTAAAAAATATATTAAAAAAGTTTGAAAAAGGGTATTGACAAATGTGCAAAACCATTGTATAATAAAGCCATAAAACGAAGAAAGAAGAAACTTCGTTATGGAGGTAAAAAATATGAAAGAGAAAAGAGTACTGGCCATGTTCATCATTTCAGCTGTAACATTGGTTGCTAGCCTTGCTGTAACATTCGGCGTTGCGCTAACACTTGCTGACCCTGTGACTGCCACTGGAATCACTCGCTATAACTACTATTTCAATGCTCCCAACGACAGAACTTCTATCGTAGTGAAAGATAACTCGAAAAACATTTTGAATCTTTCAAAAGATCTTGTTTTCCAACCATCAAAGAGCGTTGTCTGGAAAGACGGGGAAATCTTCTGGTTCGAAGATAAAGACCAAAACGGCGTTATCACCTATGAAGACGATATCGTTTATGCCGACGAATCAATCTCTTCAAAAATCAAAGTTGTTCCTATCAAAATCACCAACAATTTCGATGTCGGCATTGACATGGTGTTGCGCGTAAACTTCGATAGGGAAACAACCCTTGGAAAATTCACATTCGTTAAAATTTGGAACTACGCTGAAAACACAGCTAATAACGACCAAAACATTAGGTTCATCTTCCGTGACTGTGACGCTAGCGGCTACTCATTCCACCTTGAAGGTCAAGATTCAATCGAACTTGCAATCGCAATCTATGTTGACCAAAGCAACGACACAACTGGCAGCACAATCAACTGGGGAACAGACTTCGAAGCATTCAACATCGAAGTTGAAAACCTCAACCACGAATTATACCACTAATCGTGCAGTACAAATGATGAAATAATTAAAGCACAAAAGATAAAATTCCACTAGTCAAAAGCTAGTGGAATTTTTTATTATGAGCTAAATTTTGTTTACAGCGTGCGGCACTTTTTGTATAATTAAGGCATGAAAGAAAAAGCTCTCGAACTTTGCAAGAAAGTTCACTCAAAACAAAAATATCAACTCAATGGGAAAAATATCCCATACTTCAATCATTGCATGATTGTTGCAAATATCATAAAACTCCGCGCCGAGCCTGAACTCGACCTTGACTACGCAATGACAGTCGCGTATCTTCACGACACGATTGAAGACACCAAAACGACCTATGAAGATATCAAAAATATCTTTGGCAAAGATGTTGCTGATGGTGTTCTTGCTCTCACCAAAGATAAATCACTATCGCACGAAGAGAAACTTGACGACAGCCTTTCAAGAATAAAAAAGCTTGGAAGAAGAGAAGTTGCGGCCGTGAAAATTGCAGACAGGATTTGCAACCTCTTTGAAATTCCTGTTCATTGGTCAAAGCAAAAAGCGCAAAATTACATTGAAGAATCCATAAAAATCGAAAAAACTCTTGGATATGCGAGCCCAAGGCTCCATAAAATCTTGCTTGGTGCAATAGAGAACTACAAAACAAAGATTCAATAGGGAAGAACTCGAAAACAAAAAAAGCACGCATTTTTGGTGCGTGGAAAATATAAAAGCCTTGCTTTTTGCAAGGCTAATTTTATTGTTTTGGAACGAAAGACTCAAAAATTATATTGTTCGCATACTTTTTTGCTTTCTCTTGCGTTTCTTCATTTCTTACAACCCATGCCAAAACAGGGAGATCTTTGTATTTTTTAACATATCTGTTTGGCAGATTTTCAATTTGATAGCTGATGAAGTTTGGCTCAGAAACCTTCTTGTTGAGAAGCATTCTTTTGAGCGCAAATCTCTTAATAAAACTTGCATCACCCTTTTTGAAAAAGCATGAAAGTTGACCGCGCTTCACATGTGGGGCATTGATTTTGAACCATTCAAGACTATATGGATTGAACGACTGAACGGCGTATTCACCTTTATATTTTGAGAGCAGCTTCCAAACATTTTTTTCGAAGCCAACTTTTCCAACATTCTTGATTTCAATGAGAAGGGGAGTCTTGCCATCAACAAGTTTGAGCACCTCTTCAAATGTTGGAATATGTTCCTTTGATTTCGCAAGGGTCAGGTCTTTGATATCGTCAAAAGTGTAGTTAGAAATAAATCCGTCGGCACCAGTCATGCGGCCGAGCGCTTCATCATGAAAAACAACAACAGTCCCATCGGCAAGAGGACGAACGTCAAGTTCAATGGCGTAGCCTTTGTCGATAGCTTTTTGGAATGAGGAAAGGGAATTTTCCGGAGACTCTTCATCGTGCAAACCACGATGGGCAATATACTTTTTGCAAAGCCAAGTGTCAAAAATATTCATTTGCTTCTCCCAAAGATATAAAATTTTACTAATATATAATACAACAATTTTTCGAAAATACCTAACATTTTTCAAAAAATATTTGTGCAAAATAATAAAAATTGGCATTAAACATGGAAAAATTACAAGTGAGCAAATAATATTGCTATGCGTAAAAGCGAATTTAGCACAAAATAGATATAAAACAATTGCAAAAATGCGATATTTATTGTAAACTTATTGTGAAGGAAAAAACTATGTCTAATCAAGAAAACACACGAAATTTTTCTATTATAGCCCACATCGACCACGGCAAGAGCACGCTCGCCGACAGGCTTATGGAAATCACAAAAACTATCGACGAACGCGAGAAAAAAGACCAGCTGCTTGACAGCATGGACCTTGAACGCGAACGTGGTATCACAATAAAACTAACGCCCGTCACAATGAAGTATAACTACCAAGGCAAGGAATACACGCTCAACCTTATCGACACACCGGGGCACGTTGATTTCACCTATGAAGTGAGCCGCTCACTTGCAGCGTGCGAAGGGGCAGTGCTGGTTGTTGACGCGAGCCAAGGCGTTGAAGCGCAGACGCTTGCAAATGTATATTTGGCGCTCGAAAACGACCTTTTCATCATCCCCGTTATCAACAAAATCGACCTTCCAAGCGCAAGGCCCGAAGAGGTGAAAGCTGAAATCGAAGACATCATCGGGCTCGACACCAGCTATGCGCCATTGATTTCCGCAAAAGAAGGGAAGAATGTTGAGGATGTTTTGAAAGTTATCATCGACAAGATTCCAGCTCCAAAGGGTGACGACAACGAGCCGCTCCAAGCCCTCA
Source organism: uncultured Clostridia bacterium (assembly GCA_947625955.1). Classification (GTDB taxonomy): domain Bacteria; phylum Bacillota; class Clostridia; order Christensenellales; family UBA1242; genus UMGS2069. The sequence continues at coordinate 4,325 of CANQQH010000038.1, forward strand.
TCTTCGACAGCTACTATGATAACTATAAAGGCGCAATCTGCCTTGTTAGGATTGTTAACGGCAAGGTTAAGGCCGGAACGAAAATCAAAATGATTCAGTCGGGCAAGATCTATGATGTTGTTGAGGTTGGAATCTTCACGCCAAAAACAACTGAAAAAGACGTTCTCACGGCAGGCGACGTTGGCTATATTTCGGCAAGCATCAAAACCGTGAGCGACATCCATGTTGGCGACACCATCACCGAAGTTGGCAGGGAGTGTAAGCCCCTCGCGGGCTACAAACGCGTTATGCCAGTTGTGTATAGCGGAATATTCCCAATCGAGGGCGACAAATATAACCTCTTGAAAGACGCCCTTGAAAAGCTCAAACTCAGCGACGCCTCGCTCGTCTATACGCCCGAAACCTCGTCGGCTCTTGGCTATGGGTTCAGGTGCGGATTTTTGGGGCTTCTCCACATGGACATCATCACTGAACGCCTTGAAAGAGAATTTAATCTCGACCTGATAACAACGGCGCCAAGCGTTTCATATAAGGTGTATAAGACGAACGGCGAGGTGCTTGAAGTTTCAAACCCATCGAACCTTCCACCAATGCAGGAGATTGAAAAAATTGAAGAGCCAATGCTCAAAGCGAATCTCTATTCGCCACCTGAATACGCCGGCGCGATCATGGACCTTTGCACAAACAGGCGTGGAATTTTCGAGAACCTCACATATCTTGAAGAAAACCGAATTAAAATTGTCTATGAGCTCCCGCTTGCTGAAATCGTGTATGACTTTTTCGACAAACTCAAAAGTATCTCTCATGGCTATGCAAGTCTTGACTATGAGCAAAACGGCTATAAAGAAAGCGATATGATAAAACTTGATATACTGCTAAATGGTGAAGTTTGCGACGCGCTAAGTTTGATTGTGCACCGCGACAAAGCGTATGAGCGCGGCAGGGCAATAACCGAGAAACTCAAAGAAGTTGTTCCAAGACAGCTCTTTGAAATTCCAATTCAAGCGGCAATCGGCAACAAAGTTATTGCAAGAGAAACCGTGAGGGCACTGAGAAAAGATGTTATTGCAAAATGCTATGGCGGTGACATTTCAAGAAAAAGAAAACTGCTTGAAAAACAAAAAGAGGGCAAGAAGAGAATGCGCAAACTCGGTTCTGTTGAACTTCCAAGTGAGGCATTCATGAGCATTTTGAAGATAGACTAAAAAACGCAAATTTTGAAGATTTTTTATGAAAAAACGCATCAAAACTGAAATTTGGAGGGAGAAATGAAAAAAAGTTTAAGTTTGTATATTCACATTCCGTTCTGCAACTCAAAGTGTAACTATTGTAATTTTGTTTCAAAGGTTGGAACAGAGCAAGAGAAAAGAAAGTATGTTGAGTTTTTGAAACGCGAGATTGTTATGCGCGCAAAAGAATATAACAAACTCTATACCGTTGCAACCATTTATATTGGTGGCGGGACTCCATCAAGTTTACCTCTTGGCTCAATAAAAGACATCTTCCAAACAATCTATAAATATTTCACCGTGAAAAATGATGCCGAGATAACAATCGAGCTCAACCCAAATTCGGTTAGCGATGAGAAAATCAATGAGTATATAATGTCAGGTGTCAATCGCTTTTCGATCGGTCTGCAATGTATCAACAAGTATGTTCTCTTGGCAATGGGCAGAACCCACACCGTTGAAGACTTCGACAACACCATTGAAATGATTCGCAGCCATGGAATAAGCAACATCAGTGCCGACATCATGCTTGGCTATCCGGGGCAAAAACTCAAAGTTATTCAGGAAACTCTCAATCATCTCATTGAGCTCAAAATCCCTCACATCTCGTCCTACATGCTCTCAGTCGAGGAAGGCACCGAGCTTCAACTCATGGTCGATAAGGGCGTCAAGTATCTTCCAAATGAGAACACCGTTGTGAAGATGTATCAAACGATTGCAACCATGCTCAAAAACCATGGCTACGCAAGATACGAGATTTCCAACTTCGCAAAGCCAGGCTTTGTTTGCAAGCATAACAAGGTCTATTGGAACAGGGAAGACTACCTCGGCTTTGGCGTTGCGGCGCACTCATATATTTCTGGCGTTAGGTTTGCCAACACCGAAGACATTAATAAATATATCGACTGCATTGAAGGAACAGGCAAGGTTCCTGTTGCAAGTGCGCAGATTCTCACAACAAATGAAAAGAAAGAAGAGTTCGTGATGCTCTCGCTTCGAACTGCCGAAGGACTCGACACAGCTGCCTATCAACAAGAATTTGGCGAAAGCTTTCTTGCGAAGAACAAGGAAAAGCTGGCGTTCTATATCAAAAACGACTTTTTGATTATTGACCAGGCGGGCAGGGTAAAAGCCACCGACAAAGGCTTCCTCGTTCTCAACAAACTTATTCTTGAACTTTGCAGCGACTAAATAAAGAAAAGAAAAACACCACTTCAAAAATGAGGTGGTGCTTTTATTTTAGTTTTTGCCTTTTTCACTAGTTTCCAAACCAAGCGCATCAATAATTTGTTGGTTTATTGGTGAGCCAGCGGCAACATTTCTGCCACCACCACCGAATTTTCTTGCAAACGCTCCAACATCGACTTGTGGGTTCAAATATCGATATGACATTCTGTTGTTATCAAAATCCGCGATTGCCATGATGTCGGCAGGGTAGTTGATGTCGCGAAGGTATTGGCTGAACCCGCTTCTAAATTCATACTCAATGTCAACAACGGCAACTTTCACGCCGTCAACATTGCAAACTTTTCTCTCTTTAAGTTTTTCAAGTGCCGTTTGATACGCCTTTGCGATTTTCTCTCTTCTTTCTGCAATAATCTCTTTTTCCTCGTCGCTAAACTCAAAGCTATTGTTTTTAACCTTTTCAAACATGCTCTTAACATATTTGTCATAGCCAACAGAATTGAAAAGTTCGCTCATATCATCTGCCATGGTGTCGTCATAGATAGTTTTCCATTCCCAAGTGTCCGAGCGTCTTGTTCTTTCTGTGAACTCGTTGAGCGCCTTCGATGGTGAAAGATTACCCTTTGCAACGAGCCAGTTATAGAAAAGACTTGTTGCGCTGCAAAGCCCAAAGTCGTCTCTTTGCTGCGAGAAGAAGAAATATTCATATTGATAAAAGTCGATTGGATGGTCATGGTGGTCAATAATTTGAAACTTGCCGCAATTCTCTTCGCCAGCAATTTTCTCCATGGTCTCTTGTTTTGGGCACATATCCGTGACAAAAACTTTAACAACATCATCACTATTCAGCGCGCCGCTATCAATAAACTTCGAAATTTTTTCGTCAAGATCACCATAGCTGCAAGGGAAGACTTCAACATTCTTTTCACCGAACGCTGCTTTTAATAGCACTTCACAACCGGCGCCATCGATATCATCTTTATGCGTAAACAAAACTGTTTTCATAATATTCTCCAAGATAAATAATATATTATTCTACGCTTTTAATATACATCATGATTCAAAATTTGTAAATATCGGTATAAGAATTTTTTTCAAATTTTTTCAAAATTTTTCAAAAAAATGTCATTTACCATTTGACAAAGCCATTTGACAGTTATATACTATCATCTGTTAGCACTCGAAGAGGTTGTTTGCTAAAACTTGGAATAAAAGACTGCTAAACGTTCATAATATATAGGGGGTGAGTGATTTTGAAATTAAGCGACCGAAAGAAAAAGATTCTCAGCGCCGTTGTTGACGAAAGCATCAAGCTTGGTGAACCTGTTTCAAGCAAAGAGGTTCAAGAAAAGTATATGAGCGAATATTCGCCGGCAACCATTCGCAATGAACTGATGGCGCTTGAAGAAATGGGATTTTTGTTTCAACCTCACACATCGTCGGGTCGTGTTCCAACCGTTGAGGGCTACAAGAAATATGTTGATGAACTCATGACCATAAAGAAACTCTCAAAAAAGGAAGCTGAGATAATCAAAGAGGGCTTCAACGAAAAGCTCTATAACCTCAACGACGTTTTGAAACAAACCGCAAAAACAATAAGCAAGGCAACGAACTACGCGTCTGTTGTGTTCTATGGAATAACGAAAAACGCGGTCATCGAAAACCTTATGCTCATCAAGCTCAACGCTTTCCAAACGCTCGTTGTTGTTGTGACCGACCAGGGTGTTATCAAAGAGGAAACAAACTCCATTGACGCAAGCGAGGAAGAACTTGCAAGCGCAAACAAGATTCTTCTTGGCATCTTGCAAGGAAAAACGCTCAGCGAAGTTGAGAACTATAAAAATCTTATAAACGGCGAGCTGATTCGCTATAAAGCGATCTTCGAGCTTATCATGGAGATTG
>CANQQH010000039.1 GCA_947625955.1 uncultured Clostridia bacterium
AAAAAAATATAAGGAGGAGTTATGGAGAATCAAAAGAAGGAAAGGGGCAGTGCTGAAAAGTCGTGGTGGAATCTTCTTGGTCAAATTTTATCATTTTTCTTGATGATTGCCTACGCGCTTTGGGTGGCAAACTCATATTGGTCGTTCATCCCAGCTGGAATATGGTATGACATTCTTTCAAAAGTGATGTTCTATGGACCTTTGGCGCTCATTATCATTGTTACTTTCGAGATGTTTTCAAACAAAAATGTTATTCTTAGATTTATCGTGCTTGCAATTTGGGTCGCAATTATCATACTTTCGTTCTTCCCAGGTCTTGTTGGGTTGTGATGAAAAATAGAAGAACTACCGCGAAGGTAGTTCTTTTCATTTTGTTTCAAATTCAATCAGCTGGTTGAGGTTTTGCTCAATATTTCGATACTCGCGTTTGAGGGCAGGGCGTTGAAGTAGAAACGCGTCAACTGACTCCCAGAGCGCGAATGAACCAATGATTGAAAGTATTTCGCTCCAAAAAACATTTTCTGTGGAAAACGCAAAATAGAAGTAGAAAGCTAGCATAACAACGCCAAAAATTGCCAAAAACAACATCTTTTTCGTGTTCGACGCCATTTCAAGCATTGTTTCGCGCAGCTTCAAGGTGTAGTGACGCTTCATGATTGCGCGCACTTCGTCTTGCTCTTTTTCCTCAATGTTGCCGTGGAATTTTATTCTCAGCGGAATACTTGGCGGAATAACGGCGGTCTCGTTGTCGATATAGTTATAGATGCTCTCATTAAGGTCTTTTGTGTCGTTATAGGAAAGTGGGTTATAGAGCTCGCTTTTGTCCTGCAAATTTACGTTCAAAACGGCGTAGCCTTCTTCGTCTTTCAATGATTCGATGTAGCGATAAACATCGTCGAAATGCTGCTTTTTGTTCTTCATATGTTTTTCCTCGCTTTGTATTTTACTATTTTGCCTTTCAATTCGCAAGCGTATCAAATAAATATTTCGCCAGAAGAAAACCAAAAAGAGCAAAATTCAATAAATTTGAACAAAATCACGAAAAACACTTGCAAAACATAAAATCGTATTATATAATACCAATGTTTTTTGAAGAAATATTCCTCGGTAGCTCAGTCGGTAGAGCGCCTGACTGTTAATCAGGATGTCACAAGTTCGAGTCTTGTCCGGGGAGCCAAAAAAACTCAGCGAAATGCTGAGATTTTTTATTCAATTTGGTTTACCAAATTGACATGTAATTCTGCCCCTTGGGGCAGATATGTAATTTCCCCGCAAGGGGAACATGGTAAACCAAATTGAATTACATATCGCCCAAGCAAGTTTGCTAGGGCGAATTACATGTCGCTTTTGCAAAGCGAATTACATATTCAACTAAAGTTGGAATTACATGTCCGCTTTCGCGGAATTTCATATCACCTTCGGTGAATTGGGGGCAGGCGGCTCAGCAGAGAAGCCCGCAACAAAGTGTTTGCGGCGAAGACTGGGTTTTGGTGCAAAATTCCACATATAAAAAAACTTGAAAACCTAGATTTGGTTTGCTATAATAAAACATGGAAAAAAGAAGAATTATTGATCATCTTAGATTGATTTTTTTGTTTTAGTTGTAAATTTTGTTGACAAAGAATATGTAAAGTGTTATTTATTTTTTAGGAGGGTGATTATATGGTAATATTAAAAAATGAATTTATTAATATTGCAACTGGTGACTGCTACATGTATGACGGCTCAAATGTGCCTGATTGTTATATGGACTCGCCTAGATGTGGTGGCTCTATTACTGACTAAGTTTATGTAATCACAAAAATTGGCATCTTTTTAGATGCCTTTTTTTAGACAATTATTTATGGGAGTTGTTATGAAAAAGTCAATTTATAATTATAGTGTATCCAAACAAAATTATTCATTAATTTTCAATGGCAGAAAGGGGACAATCTTGGTTCTTGAGCCAGATGTTGCTTTGAGATTTGAAAATGATAATTTAACAGATGATGAAGTTGAAAAGTTAAAAGAATTGGGAATGCTGGTGGAAGACGATATAAATGAGGTTGATTTGTTTTTGACTGAAAGTAGGTTTTCGACTTCAAAAAAAAATAGAATATTTTTTCGTATTTATACAACAATGGCTTGTAATGCAAAATGCCCATATTGCTATGAAAAAGGTTTGACTCCAATATCAATGACACAACAAATTGCAGATGATGTTATTGATTATATAATATCTTCTATTACGGTAGAGAAATTAGTAATTGTTGAATGGTTTGGTGGGGAACCATTGTGCAACAACCAAATAATAACTTATATTTCAACTAAACTTGTAGAAAAATTAGACAAAATGAATGTGAAATATTTCAGCAATATGGTTTCAAATGGGTATCTTTTTGATGCCAAGATGATTGATGATGCTGTGAATATTTGGAAACTTAGAAAAATTCAAATAACTCTTGATGGAACAAGTGAAAATTACGAGAGAATTAAGCAATTTGGTGATGTTAATTCTTTACAAAAAGTACTAAAAAATATTGAAATGCTAACAGAAAAATCTATCTTTGTTAATGTACGAATTAATTATGACGAAAACAATTTTGATGATGTTTGCAAGTTAATTGAGCAATTAAGTATTAAATTTGCTAAAAATAAATTTTTTGGAATATATGGGCACAAAATAATGAGGGAAGATGCAAATAATAGTTTTATTGCATCGGAGGATTTAGACCTTAAATTTTTGAAAAAATTAATATCTTCTGGTTTTTCAATTGATTTCAAAATGACATTAAATCCTCGTATTGACGTTTGTTTTGCATATCTTATTAATGGTGGATTGATTTATCCTAATGGCGATATTTATAAATGTTCCAAAGTTGCTGGTAACACCAAAGAACGCGTTTCAACAATATATGAAAAGAAATATAATAATAATATTTCAAAATGGTGTTCACCTAGACTTCCTTCAAAATGCTTATCATGTAAATACTTGCCATTGTGTAATGGTGGTTGCCTAAACGAAAGACGACTGGGCAAAGAACCATGTTTTATTAGTGATAAAATATTAAAATACAAATTAGATTCGATCTTAGAAGATTACATTGCAAAAAAACATTAAATTTGTTTGATGGCAATAAAATTGGAGAAAAAATCTCAGCGAAAAACTGAGATTTTTTACTACTTAATTTTTTTTCTTTTGCTATCACATATTATCATAAAGTATGTTTTTGTTTATGTTGTTGATGATGCGTTGCATTTTGGTTGAAATCTCTTTTGGCAGGTTGTTCGCGTCTGCCCACACCAGTTTTTCGCACTTGTCTGGCTCGCCAATCTTTGGGGAGAGAGAAGAGCCGTTGAGTCCAAACACAAAATTGATTCTGCCGCCAGTGTGGTGGTGCATTATGTGAAGAATTGCTAAGTTGCTCCTTTTGGGAGTGAGTAGCAATTCCTCCTTTGTTTCTCTTATCATTGCGTCAAAAAGGTCTTCGTTTGGTTCAAGGTGTCCGCCAGGCAATTCATACTCGCCGTCGTTACTTCCGGTGTTCTTTCTTTTCATCAGCAGAACCTTCTTTACGCCGCCGTCAAATTTGAACATAAACAAATCAACGCAAACTGCACTTTTGAATCTTTCTTCCATATTTTCTCCTTTTCCTACTTTTTATTTGGCTGAACTAGAGTATGTTATTGATATTCGAGATATAGACCCATGGCATGTGGTAGTAGAGCGACGGCGTGAAGCCAACGGCATAGAGCACCAAGGAGTCTGAGCTTTTCATGAACCTGAAAATTGTTGAGGTTGGACTCTTTTTAACAAAGAGGTCAACGCGTCTGCCGAGGTGGCTGAGGTAGTCGGGAAGGAGGGTGCCAACGGGGTCGAGGTCGTTGACATAGTTTTTGATGATTTGAGTGTAGAGCTGTTGGCGGTTGTTTTCGCTCTTTATCTTTTCCCACGAGGTCAGTTCAACATTTGGGAAAGTGCCGTTCAAATACATCCCCGGGGCGCCGAAAGTCACGCAATGCAGCCCGCTGATATTATCAAGCCCAACATCGGCGATTGTGAGCTGAGAGGTTGAGAGGATGCTGAGCGAGTCAACAAGTTCGCTCGCGATATACATTGCGAGGTAGCCGCCGAGCGAGTGGCCAGTGAGGTAGAAATTCTTGACAGACGCGCCTTCATTTTCGCTTTCAATCATTGACGAAACCTCTTTTGTTACCTCAACGGCTTCCTGCATCTGGCTGGCTCTGTTTTCGTTGAGTTCCATGTCAACATATTGAAGCGCGTCCTTGAACTGGTCGGTGCCGGCGAAGGCGAGGGCATAGGTGGTTTCGTCGTATTTATTCTGCCAAAGCGCCCACTCAAAACCTGAGTCTTTTGCTTGGCTGCTGATTTTGCGCCAGCCTGAAACTTTGTTGTCTTCAACCTCCATGAACATGGTCATAACGTTGCCAGCAAGCCCGATATAGACCTCACTTGATAGGTTGCACATGGCAATGTCGCTCACGCTTTCGTCGTACTTTGTGTATTGGAGTTGACTCTTGCTCACAACATAGGTGCTGTTTGCGTTGATTGAACCAATAATGCTTGGCATCACAATGACCAGCCCTATTGCAAAAACAAGCAGCAACAAGAGTGTGGGGTCGAAAGATTTTTTCATGCTATTTCCTCACCAAATTTAGAATCTCTGGGTAGAACGAAATAATGAATATTCCCGCCCAAAGCACAATAACGATGACGCGCAATATGATATTTTTGTCGGCGAAAAATTCGAGGGTCACAATCATGATGAGAATCATTGGACCATAGAACATTATGTTTGTTAAAATGCTGAGAAAAACGCTGCCAGCCGGAATAAATGGCCATTGAGAGTTTATCACCCAAAGAATGTAGCCAAGCATCAAAATGAGGGCAATCAGCGTTCCAAGAGTGTTCCAAATCTTTTTGTCTTTCTGGTGGATGTCGTCGCTCATAAGTTTCTCCTTTGTTATTGTTGTCTGTCTCGCTCTTCTCTTTTTTCTTCTTCCATTCTTTGCCTTTGAAGTCTTTCTTCAACTTCGGCTTGGAAGTTCGCCCCAGCGGCAAGTTCTTCTTTTGCTCTTCTCAGCTCATCAAGGTCAATTTTGTTGACATTCTCGCTTCTTGGCGTGCTTTGAGCGTGTGGCTCGGGTGGGGTAAAGGTTGGGATGCTTGGGTCGATGGTCTCAGGTTCGTTGCCCGTTCTTTCAATTTCGCCATACTCGTTGATAGTTGGCTGGCTTTGCTCTGGCGCGGTGTTTATGCGGGTTGCTGCCTCTTTGTATTCATCAAGCGACACAACATTTTCGCCAGCATTTTGCCTTTCAAAAACAAGCATGCTGGTAAGGTCGGTGTTGAATTGGTTGAAATCGCCAACTTTTTGACTAAACTCGGCAGCGAAAGTCTCGCGTTCCTGAGTTTTGAAGCCGAAGCTATTGCGAATGAAGTCGGTTTCTCTTGCACCCATTTTCCTGAGCGCGTCTCTTGTGACCGACACTTCGCGGAAATACGAGCCGGCACGAACATTTTGGTTGCTATCGTGAGCGAAAGTGTCAGGGGTGACTTCAACGGCTTGAAATTCAAGTCCGTTTTCGCGCGCCGTTACATTTCTAAGCCCGGCGTTTTCCAGGCCGCGCACTTTTTTGAGATACTCAACCATCAAGAGCTGCTCAGCCATTTCAGCTGCCGCCTCATTTGCGCCGTAGCCCTCTCTTTGCGGGGTGAGGTAGCCAACATATTCGTCCATTTGCTCGTTTTGCTGCAAAACGTGAGTTGTTTCGTGGAAGATTGTTTGCCTGAGTTCGTCGAGGGCAGGGTCGTTGACATTAGTTGTGTTTTCAAGCGTGGCTATCAAGTTGCGGTTTGCATAGAGAACCGCCTCTTTGTGGTCGTCAACTCCTTCAACTTTGATTTCAGCTTTGGCTGAGCCAAGCTGGTCTGAGAAATTGCCATGCTGAAAATCTTTCAGCTTTGCCTCAATGGTCGCCCTGTCGCTCGCGGCTGCAATGCGCGACGAAATGAGCAAATCAATATATTGCTTTTTTGTTTCAACTAAAAATTCGCTAATTGTCATATCGTTTTTCCTTTGAAAAATAAGAAAGTTATATATATTTATTTCAATTATAAACAATCATAATTATTTAGGCAACTTTAATATTGCTTTTTTTCAAACAAAATTACATGGCAAAAGTGGTTTATTATGCATGGTTTTTGGGAAAAGTTTGAGCTGGATGGTGCGTTTTTGGGGGCTAAAATTGTGTTTTATATTTGCTTGACAGCAACTTTTTATATAGATATAATTTTTATTGGGTAATATTTATGGACAAAAAAAGAGTACTAATGACATATATCGAGTCGGGAATGGGGCACATCACAAGCATCACTAGCATTTCCGACAATTTGAAAAAATTCTATGGCGACCAATTCGAAATCATAGATTCCTATATCATGGATGAGGATGGCGACAAGTCGCTTAAAAGTTGGGAAAACTTCATTATCAAGCAAACCAAAAATACAAATCGTGTTCGTGGTTTTGGTGATTTTATTTTCTTTTTTCTCAACATGATGGGTGGGGTGAAGTTCATGCGCGCAACGCACAGGTCGGTGTTCAAGAAGTTCACCAACCACTGCATGGAGGCGTTCAAGAAGCGCAATCCAGACATCATTGTTTCAACGCACTATTTCTTGACTTTTGCTGCACTTGAATACAAAAAGAAGATAAATCCAAACTGCAAGGTGGTCACCTATAACCCAGACAACAACGTTCATTGCTGGTGGGACGACAGGCCACACCTTTTTGTTGTGAACAACGAAAGAGCATATAACGAGGCTGTTGGAAAACGCAAATTTGCGCCAGAAATGGTGAAAAAAGTTGATTTTATCGCGCGTGACGACATCATAAATGCGAATGCCACTCGTGAAGAGTACCGCGAGAAGTATGGAATAGACAAAGACAAGTTTTGCGTTATCGTTGCCGACGGCGTTTATGCTTGCGGCAAGGCGCGAAAGGTTGTTGACCAACTTTTGAAAAGCGACAAGGAGATGACGCTCGTGTTTTTGGCGGGCAAGAACCAAAAGCTTTTTGATAAATACACGGCGATGAAAGAGAGCGGGCAAGTTAAGCCTAATATCAAGCTCATCGTTTTGCCATTCACAAAGGAGATCTATGAGTGGTATAAGGCGGCGGATGTGTTCATCACCAAGGCGGGTCCAAACGCCGTGCTCGACAGTGTGTTCATGGGAACGCCTGTGCTCATTGACTACTATGCTCACCCAATCGAAAAGGCAACAACAAAGCTGTTTATCGATGAGTATAAAGTGGGCAAGGCGATTTATAACCCAAAGAAAATCAAAGTGCAAGTTGAAAAGTGGATAGACGACAGCTCCGAACTCAAAGAGTTTGAGAAGAACACCTCTGTTATTGATAAGCATAATAACGGCGGGAAGGCGATTGCTGACTATATCTATGAGGAGTCCATGCGTCCTGAGGTTGTTTCAAAAAAAAAAGCCGTGAACAACTAGCCTATTCACTGGCACTTTGCGAAAAATACGACGCTGAGATAACTCCAATCAATCACCTGGATGTTGAGAAAAACATTGATTATAAGAAGATAAAAAAGCCGAAATTTTTCATGCGACTATATCGCGGTTTTCTGCGCGTGATCTATTGGCTGTTTTTGCCGCTTGTGAATTTGGTGGGCTTTGGTTTCAGGGTCAAAGGCAGAAAGAATTTGAAAGGAATCAAAAAGGCGGTTTCGGTTTCGAACCACGTTTCGTATTTCGACTGCGTTTGGAACTGCCAAATTTGGCGAAACAGAAGCCTCTTTTTCACGGTGGCAGAGCATAACAACAAAAAGGGCGCGTTTGGAAGATTTTTGCGCGCGTCGGGTGCGTTTCCAATCGCAAGCAGCATGTCGCAAACGCGCGACTTTGGTGACTGCGTTGATTATCTCATCGAGAAAAACAACATTGTGCACTTCTATGGCGAGCGCGGGCTTTGGCCAAGATACAAGCAATCTCGTCCGCTCAAAAAGGGCGCGTTTCACTATGCCGTTAAAAACAATGTGCCAATTGTTATGATTGTTTATCTTTTTGGCAAGAAGCGAGTGACCGCCCAAATCTTGAAGCCAATCTACCCAAACCAGGAACTAGACGCGCGGGCAGCAACCGAAGACTTGCAAAAGCGAACGCAAAAAGCCTATGACGACGCCGTTATAAAATTCTATCACTACGACCCTGAAAGCTATGCCATGAACAAAGTTAACGAGCCTGTCAAAAAACGCAAAAACAAGTGAAAAACAATGCAAAACGGGTGTAAAATTGGTTATTTTGTTATAAATTCTGCATTTTCAGAGCAAAAACTAAGACTTGTGTAATTGTTATTGTCAAAGACCAACTCAATTCTTTTTGGGTTGGTTTTGTCAATATAAATATTCAAAAGATATTCATTAATTTCGTTTAGAGAAATATTTTCTGGGAAGTTTTGAATATTGAAAAATTTGAGCCTAACAACACCATTTTTTTCAAATGGTACAAGTTCTTTATAATAAGAATTATTTTCAAGTTTGATTTCAAGGTTATTATCTATCAACCTAAAATCAAACGCTCTGATATCGTGGAAATTATATG
>CANQQH010000040.1 GCA_947625955.1 uncultured Clostridia bacterium
GAAATCATCAAAATTATAAGGGTGAACTGCGAGGGGACGATTGATGTGACGCAGAAAGTTTTGAAAGCTCGCAACAAAGAAAAGCCCCTTCATATTCTCACAGTAGCCAGCCTTGCGGGGTATTATCCGATGCCCTATATGGGCATATATTCTGCAACCAAAGCCATGCTTAAAAATTTCATGATTTCCCTTGGCTATGAAATGAAGGGAAAAAATGTTTATTTCACCACGATCTGTCCGTCTGGCATTCCAACGACCGACGCCATGAAAGAAGCCATAAAAGCCCAGGGGCTTGGCGGCAAGCTTACAATGAACTATCCTGAGGAAATCGCAAAAATTGGGCTCAAAGCTGCAAAAAAGCATAAAGTTGTTGTGATTCCAAAGTTTATTAACAAGTCAATCAGGTTCATCAGTCGTTTCGTTTCAGACAAGACTTTGGCAAAAGTGGTGGGCAAAAGGTGGAGGAAATCTCAACAAAAAAGAAACTTCAAAAGTGAGGATAATAAATAATGGAAAAGAAAAAAAGAAATGTTGTTGTGTGCGTTTCTTGGCCATATGCGAACAACAACTTGCACCTTGGCTACATTGCAAGCTCGCTTTCAGGTGATATCCTTGTTCGCTACCACAGGGCAATCGGCGACGATGCAATCATGGTTTCGGGAACAGACAGCCATGGAACAAAGCCAAGTATTCGTGCAAAGCAAGAGGGCTGCACGCCAAAAGATATTGTTGATAGATACCACAAAAACTTCGTTGAGGCGCTTGATAAATTTAGTTTTTCTTTCGACTGCTTCAACATCACCTATGACGATTTTCACAAGCAAAATTGCATGGAGATTTTCAAAAAAATCTACGATAACGGCTATCTCTATGAAAAAGTTGTGAAAAGGCCATACTGCAACACCTGCAAAAAGTTCGTGAGCGACACCGAGATTGAAATCACTTGTCCAGTTTGCGGAAAACGCACAAAAGCTGACAACTGCGATTGCGGTCATGTTCCAACCGAGGCTGACCTTGAGAACGCAACTTGCCTTGTTTGCTCGAACAAAACCGAGCAAAAAGAAGACAAAGTTTTGGTTTTCAAGCTCACAGCATTCAAGGATCTTTTGGAAAACCTCGTCGAAAAGAACAAAAACATCTGGCGTGTTAACGCAATCAACGAAACAAAGAAATATCTTGCTGACCTTCGCGACCGCGACTTCTCTCGTGACCTTGACTGGGGCGTTAAGATTCCAGTTGAAGGCTTTGAGAACAAGGTTGTTTGGGTTTGGTGGGAAGCGCTCCTTGGCTATATCACCGACACGATGAAGCTCGGCGAGGAAAGAGGCTTCGATTGGAGAAGGTTCTGGAAAAGAGATGTTGAACCAGACACAGAGAAAAAGGTTTATATGTGTCATGCGAAAGACAACATCGTTTTCCACTCAATGTTCTTTCCAGCAATGCTTGAAGCAACAAAGGACAATTTCGAAACAAACAACACGATGGTGTCTGCTGAATATTTGCTTTTTGATGGCCAAAAGATTTCAAAGAGCAAGGGAACAAGTTTTGAGGCTCTCGACTGGGCGAACACCTACGACACCGACAGTCTGAGATACTATTTTGCAGCCAACGGACCTGAGAAAAAAGATGCCAACATCACCATTGATTTGTTCAAGGCAACGCATAATGGCGAGGTTGTTAACAAGATTGGAAACCTCATCAACCGAACGCTCAAATTCAAAGGGCTTGAAACTTTGAAAGCCGGCGAAGTTAATCCGCAAATCAAAGAAATGGTGAATGTTACATATAAAGAAACGGCGAACCAAATTGAAAAACTGGAATTCAAGAAGGCGCTTGAAGCCGTTATGGACCTTGTGACTTTCACAAACAAGTTCTATGACGACGAGAAGCCTTGGGTTCAAGCAAAGGAAGACGAAAAGGCATTTTGCAATACTATTTATAGCTGCGCCTATGTTATTGCAAACCTTTCGAACCTCTTTGAACCATTTATGCCAAAGACCGCAAGCAAGATTCGCGAGTTTTTGAATCTTGACAAGAAGTCGTCGTGGAAGGAAATATTCCCAGCAGCGAACACTTCGCTTGAAAGGGTTCAACCACTTTTTGCAAGAATTTAGAAAAAATTTATTTTTTGAATTTGACAAAAATTAGTTATTATTATATAATATTTTTATATGGAAAAGAATAACTACTTTGAGAATAGTTTTGCAAAGAGCATTGTTGAACTTAAACTTGCGTCTGACAGAATTGCCGAATGCGGAGTTGGTGGATTCACGGTTAAGTATCAAATGCTGTTTTTGATTGCAAACTCTGGGCAAACAACACCAAGCGAACTCATCTATGAGCTGAACATGGCAAAGAGCAATCTCGCTCTGCTTGCAAAAAAGATGATTGGTGAGGGGCTCATTGAGCAAACAAAAGAAAAGGGCAACAAAAAGCAAATCTACTACACGATAACCGAAAAGGGCATGGACGAATTGAGCGCGAGAATGAAAGCTATTGACAATTCGTTCTCAGCCGATAAAGAGATGCTCAAAAAGTTGGCAGCAACTGTTGACACACTCAAAAAGTTGAAATAAAAAAGCAGCGCGAAAGCGCTGCTTTTCAAATGAAAAATCATCGCATGAAAGCGATGATTTTTTGTTTATTCACTTTGGCGCGAGCCACAGCCCGGGCAGAATGTTGCGTCTTCTGGAATCTCGCCGCCGCAATATGCGCAAACGCGATTTTTCTTTTTGATTTCTGCCTTCGTCAGCTCTGTTTCAGCATTGAGTTTTTCAATCTCCGCTTGGTGCTTTTCTTCTTCAAATTCTTGCTTGGTCTTGGACTTTTTGATAGCGAAGATAGTGACTCCAACGGCGGCAAGCACAATTGCACCCAGAATGATTCCAAGGACCACGCAGTTGCCTTTCGATGAGGAGTATTCCTCTTTGTATTTGCTATACTCCATGCAGCTTTCAAGCTTGTAGTTAGCGTTGATTGAGTCAACGAAGACGCCATTTTCAAACTGGTAGGCGATTGTGAGCTTGCTGATAGTTTGGATTGGGTCAGGGTAGCTGGCGTAGGTGAAGTCAGTCACGTAGTTGCCATTGCTGTCGGTGAACGCGTAGTAGATTTGATAGTAGTCAACGCCGCCATAGTTGAAGCAATAGTTCGCGGCGAGGTGGGTTGTTCCAACTGAATAGGAATAGCCATCGAAGAAAGTGCTTTCGTCGTCTTCAATGAGGTAGCCGCTGTCCGACTTGAAATGAATATTGTCGATAGTGAAGAGGTAGTAGCCGTCGTCTTGCTCGGCGTTTGCGCGGGTTATGAGCTTTTCAAAGCCGATTGAATCCTCTTCCATGATGCGAATTTGCTTCTGGCTGTCACTAAGTGAGGTCGAGCTCGTGATGACTAACGACACAAGCACGAATATGCCAACGAACGCGAAAATAAAGAATGAAAACATCCAGTTGCTGATGATGAGAACTCGGTTGAAAAATGGAACGTATCTTGGCGCGCGTGGGTAGGATGAACCGCCTGAGCTCGTGCTGAAATGGAATCCTGAACCGCCTGAACTTCCTGAGTGGCCGCCAGAACCGCCTCCACGACTTGGACCATGCATAATTTTTTTCCTCCAAATAACACTCTTATTATAATATTATTTGTCGATTTTGACAACTATATTAGAGGTCTTGCATGGTGAAAAGTCCGCTTCTCTTTGTGATTATAAACTCGCAGGCTTTCAAAGCTCCGTCGCAGAAAGCTTCGCGGCTTTGGACTTCGTGGGTGATTTCAAGCCTTTCGTTTTTCGAATATATCGCAATTTTATGCCGTCCAACCACTTCTTGCAAACGCAGGCACTGAACTATTGGCTCAATGCCGCGCTGTTTGAGGACTGAAATCATGTCTTTCATTGAGCCGCTGGGCGAGTCTTTCTTGTTCTTGTGATGAATCTCGCTAAGCACGAAATCGCAGCCTGAAAGAGTGCAAAGCTCGGGCAATATTTTCATGAGCCGCGCGAAAAGTTCGCTGAAATTCGACGCCATGAAGACAGGCAAAAATTTTGAATGCTCTTTGATAAGGTCAAGATTTTCTGGTGAGTGGTTGGTTGTTGCAATAACTATCGGCGCGCACTTTTGCTTTGCAAGCGCGAGATTGCTTTCAAGACAAGCGCTGGACGAAAAGTCAACAATAACATCGGGTGAAAAGGCGCAGGCGAGGAATCTACTCTCCTTGTCGATACCCAAACACTCATGATTTTGCTTTTGAAGGAGCGAGAAAAAACATCGCCCCATTCTTCCGTTTGAACCAATCAGCAAAACTTTCATTTTTCAAGCTCCCGTTTTAGCTTTTCTTGGTTTTGAGAAGAGAGTGGGGTCAGTGGCGGGCGCAGGTTGTTTTCAATGAGTTTCATTTGCGAAAGAGCGAACTTGACGGGAATTGGGTTTGGCTCTGAGAACAAAAGCGAGTTCAGGTCATGAAGCTCAAAGCTAATTTTCCTGCTTTGGCTCAGGCGAGTGAACATGGCGTTGATTTTCTCTGGAACAATATTACTTGCAACGCTTATAACCCCGCAGGCGCCGAGGCAGAGAAAAAGGTGATAGAGGTTGTCGTTGCCGCAATAGATTGGAAAATCATTGAGGGTTTTGAACATTTTTTGAATGTGCGAAATGTTGTCGTTCGCCTCTTTGAGCCCTTCGATGTTTTTTAGTTTCGCAAGGCGCAGCATTGTTTCGGGTTCAACATTGACTCCCGAGCGCGACGGAACATTATATATAATGATTGGCAGGGGCGACTCTTTGGCGATCTTTTCGTAGTGCAGAAATATGCCTTCTTGCGTGCACTTCACAAAATATGGAGTTTGCACCAAGCACGCGTCGGCTCCCCATGACTTTGCCGCTTTGATTTGCTCAATAACTTCGCACGCGTTGTTTGAGCCAACGCCGACAATGAGCTTGTGCGTGGGTGGCAAAAGACTTCTTATTTTCGAAACCAAAGCCTCTTTCTCGCTTGGTGAAAGGCTGGAACCTTCTCCTGTTGACCCGAGGGCGAGCAAGGTTCTCACTCCCGATGCAAGCTGAAAGTTTACAAGCTTTGCCAATGCTTCAAAATCTATTTTGTTATCGCTCGTGAATGGCGTTACAAGTGCCGTGCAAGTACCTTCAAAAATCATAAAAGCCTCCTAAAACTCTTTCAATTTCTCTTTGAGCATGAAAATGTCAACGGCGTTCGATGCGGCGCCACGGCGAAGATTGTCGGCAACAACGAACATGTTGAAGCAATTTTTCTGGCTGGAATCTCGGCGAATGCGCCCAACAAAAACATCATCTTTTCCGCTGGCGAAAAGCGGCATTGGATAGATATTTTTTTCAGGCTCATCTTGAATGATGATGCCGCTGGCTTTTGAAAGCTCTGATAAAATTTGTGACTTTGACACTTTCTTTTGAAGCTGAACATTAACGCTTTCGCTGTGGCCATTGAGAAGGGGAATGCGCACGGCGGTTGCGGTTATTTTCAGCTTTGGCAAACATAAAATCTTTCTTGTTTCAAACATGAGTTTGTCTTCTTCCTTGGTGTAGGAATTGTCGAGGAACACGTCAATTTGCGGGATGAGGTTGTTGAAAATTGGGTGAGCAAACTTATCAGTTTTGTTTTTGAGAAGGTCATTGATTCCCCCAGTTCCTGCGCCCGACACAGCCTGATAGGTTGAAACAACAATTCGTGAAAGGCCGAACTTTTTTAGCGGTGCAAGAGCGACTGCCAGCTGAATTGTTGAGCAGTTTGGGTTTGCAATAATGAAACTATTGTTGAGCGATTCTTTGTTCACACTTGGAACAATGAGGGGAACGCTTTTCTTTCTCCTGAACGCATTTGAGTTGTCAATAACAACAATTTTTTCTTTTGCAAAGAGTTGGGCATATTTTTTTGACACTTCCGCCTCAACTGCAAAAAACGCATAATCGAGGTGAAAGTCCTTGAAATTTTGCTCATTTAGCTCAAAAACCTCGTGTTCTTCACCAAAAATTGCGATTTTTTCATTCGTGTTTTCCTTGTTTGCAAACAAAAAATAGTTCGCGCGAATGTTTCTCTCTTCGAGTACTTCAATAATCTTTCTTCCAACGAGACCGGTTGCGCCAACAATGGCAATATTCTTTTTTTCCATACTCTAAGTCTATGAAAAACTATTAATAATTGTTCAAAAAACAATAGAGATTTTAAAATGGGAAATATAATAATTTGCAAAAATAAAAATTAACTTGTATTAAACATCTTTATTTTAATCAATATTATACAAATTAAAACTCATTTTTTATATTTTAATAAAATATCACAGTTTTGCGAATAATAAGAAAAGGAGAGAAAAATGGCATATTCATTCAAAGGCGCGATTTCTTTTGGGCTTGTGTATATTCCAATTATATTGTCGGCAAGTGTGAAAAATAACGATATTGGTTTCAACCTTATCGACAAAAAGACCATGAGTAGAATCAAATATAAAAAGACCTGCGTTGATTGTGACGACAAGGTTGTTAATAATGAAGATATTGTGAAAGGGTATCAATATGAAAAGGGAAAGTATGTGATTTTCACCGATGAGGACTTTGAGAAAATAAAAACGCAGAAAGACAAAAACATTGTTATTGAGCAGTTTGTTGAGCTTAATGAAGTTAGGCCCGTTTTCTTCGACAAGACCTACTATATTCAGCCCGATGGAGCGGATAAAGCGTTCTGCGTTTTGCTTGATGCCTTGAAAAAATCCAAGAAAGCTGGCATTGCAAAAACAGTGCTTGGAACAAAGGAAACGCTCATTTTGATTCACACCGACGGCGAGAATTTGCTGCTCAGCACCATGTTTTTCAGCGAAGAAGTTCAATCTTGCCCGGCACACAAAGAAGTGAAAGTTGAAAAGCAAGAACTTGAACTCGCCACGGCGCTCATAAACCAAATGACAAAGAAGTTTGAACCTGAGATTTTCAAAGACGAATATAACGAGAAAGTGAAAAAAGCCATTGAGCAAAAAATCAAAGGTAACAAGATAATAAAACCAAGAGAAAAGGCAGAGCCGCAAAAGATTCTAAACATCATGGAAGCTCTCAAAAAAAGTCTTGAAACAAGCACAAAGAGGAGAAAGGCGAATTGAGTAGGCTTGGCTTATACCATGAAAAACGCGACTTCACAAAGACCAGCGAGCCAGTTGGAAAAGTGCAAAAATCTGGGAAAAAGTTGAGATTTTGCATACAATTTCATGTTGCAAGGCGCGCACACTATGATTTTCGGCTAGAACACAAGGGTGTGCTTTTGAGTTTTGCAATTCCAAAAGGCTTTTCCTTTGATCCAAAAGTAAAGAGGCTGGCGGTTCATGTTGAAGACCATCCGCTTGACTACATTGACTTTGAGGGCGAGATTGCAAAGGGCAACTATGGCGCGGGAAGTGTTGAAATTTTCGACAAGGGTTTCTATGTTCCGTCGTTTGATATGGCCTATGGGCTTGAAAAAGGACACTTGAAATTCACATTGTTTGGCGAAAAAATACGCGGGGAGTTCTCGCTTGTTAGAATAGACGAAAAGAACTGGCTGCTCATTAAGAGTGCAGACGAGGAAAGCCTGGTAAAAGACAGCAGCGTTTTGCCCTTTCAAAAGTTTTCACCCATGCTGGCGACCCTTTCATTGGCACCTCCCAAGGGCAAGGATTGGCTCTTTGAAATAAAGTTTGATGGTTACAGAATGATGGCAAAAAAAGAAAAGGGCGAAGCTAAATGTTATTCGCGCAGCGGCATTGACTACACGGAGAAGTTCAAACCCATCAGTTTGGCAATAGACAAGTTGGATGCCGAAAGCTTTATCTTGGATGGAGAAGTGGTTGCTTTTCAAAATGGGAAGAGCGACTTTGCACTTTTGCAAGAGCGGCTAAAAACGCAAAATGATGACATTTGCTATGTTATTTTTGATATTTTGGCACTAAATGGCGAAGATTTGAGAGAAAATACGCTTGAAGAGCGAAAAAACATTTTGAAACGCCTGCTTGCAAAATGTGATAAAAAACTTATGTTCTCAGCGCATGTTGAAGGCGAGGGGGAGAAGTGCTTTGAGTTTGCAAAAGAAAACGGTCTTGAAGGAATTGTTGCCAAAAAGAAAAACTCAACCTATGAGTTTTCAAGAAGTGAGAGTTGGCTCAAAATCAAATGCTATAAGAGGCAAGAGTTCGTTGTTTGCGGCTACGAGGCAAAGAAAACCGAGCTCGGCGCGCTTTTGCTTGGAGTCTTCGAAAACGGCAAGCTTGTGTTCGCTGGCAAGGTTGGAACAGGGTTTAGCGATGAAGTTCGCCATGAGCTCAAAACAAAGCTTGATAAAATCAAAGCAAAGTGCCCATTTGAAAATTTCAAAGAGGGAAAGGGTGTTAATTTTGTTTTGCCGAAGCTAGTTGCAGAAATTCAGTTTGCTGAGAGAACAAAAAGCGGAGTGCTTCGCCAAGCAAGTTTTGTTGGGCTTAGAAGCGACAAAAAGCCAAAAGATGTTGTTTGGGAGGAAGAAAAGTGAAAATTATAGGCTCGGTCAAATTCACAAATCCAGATAGGATTGTTTTTGAAAAGAGCAAGATAACCAAAGAGGAGCTCGCGAT